>JBLMWY010000249.1:0-5292 GCA_050257475.1 Bdellovibrio bacteriovorus | reverse complement strand
CCAACGCGGTGACCGGCATCGCCACCGCCTACATGGACTCGATCCCCATGGTGGTGATCTCGGGCCAGGTGCCCACCCCGGTGATCGGCTCCGATGCCTTCCAGGAGGTGGACACGGTCGGGATCACCCGGCCCTGCGTCAAGCACAACTTCCTGGTCAAGGATGTCACCAAGCTGGCCGAGACCATCCGCAAGGCCTTCTACATTGCCACCACGGGGCGCCCGGGTCCGGTGGTGGTGGATGTCCCCAAGGACATCACCGACCCCAACATCCGGATCCCCTACCACTATCCCCGGGAGATCCGGATGCGCTCCTATCACCCCACGGAGCGGGGTCACCTGGGTCAGATCCGCAGGGCGGTGGACCTGATGCTCCAGGCCAAGCGCCCGGTGATCTACACCGGAGGCGGTGTGGTGCTCGGGGAGGCCTCCGAGCAGCTTCGGGAGCTGGTGCGCCTCACCGGCTTCCCCATCACCAGCACCCTCATGGGCCTCGGGGCCTATCCCATGACGGATCGGCTGTTCCTCGGGATGTTGGGGATGCACGGGACCTACGAGGCCAACATGGCGATGCACGAAACCGACGTGCTGATCGCCATCGGGGCCCGCTTCGACGACCGCGTCACCGGCAAGATCGAGCACTTCTGCCCCCACGCCAAGATCGTCCACATCGACGTGGATCCCTCGTCGATCTCCAAGACGGTGCGGGTGGATGTCCCCATCGTGGGTCAGGTGGCGAGCGTGCTGGATGACATGCTGAAGATCCTCAAGGAGCGCCTGCCGGCGTCCGGCCCGGATCAGCCGGTGGCGGACTGGTGGGCCCAGATCGAGGAATGGCGACGCATGGACTGCCTGCGCTACGACCGCGGGAGCGACAAGATCAAGCCCCAGTACGCGGTCGAGACCCTCTATAAGGTCACCAATGGGGATCTCTATCTCACCTCCGACGTGGGCCAGCACCAGATGTTCGCGGCCCAGTTCTACCCCTTCGACAAGCCCAGGCGCTGGATCAACTCGGGGGGGCTCGGCACCATGGGGTTTGGGCTCCCGGCGGCCATGGGGGTGCAGCTCGCCTTTCCGGACGCCCAGGTGGCCTGCATCTCGGGGGAGGCCAGCATCCTCATGTGCATCCAGGAGATGGCCACCTGCCTGCAGTACAGCCTGCCCATCAAGGTGGTGCTGCTCAACAACGGCTACATGGGCATGGTGCGCCAGTGGCAGGAGTTCTTCTACGAGAGCCGCTACTCCCACTCCTACGTGGATGCCCTGCCGGACTTCGTGAAGCTCGCCGAGAGCTTCGGCCATGTCGGGATGCGGGTGGAGCGGCCCGGCGAGCTGGAGGCGGCCATGCGGGAGGCGTTCGGCATGCGGGACCGTTTCGTCTTCCTCGACGTGGTGGTGGACCCAACGGAGAACGTCTACCCCATGATCGCCGCCGGCAAGGGCCAGCACGAGATGCACCTGGCACCGAGCCTATCGGACCGCGAGCTGGCCTGATCCAGGCCCTGACTGGAGTACGGAGATGAGACACATCATCGCGGTGCTGCTGGAGAACGAGGCGGGCGCCCTGTCCCGGGTGGCGGGGCTCTTCTCGGCCCGCGGCTACAACATCGAATCCCTCACGGTGGCCCCCACCGACGACCCGACCCTGTCGCGCATGACCCTGGTGACCACGGGCAACGAGGACATCGTCGAGCAGATCAAGAAGCAGTTGAACAAGCTGATCGACACGGTGAAGCTCCTGGACCTCACCGAGGGGCCGCACATCGAGCGAGAGATGATGATGATCAAGCTGCGCGCCGAGCGGCAGGACCGGGAGGAGCTCAAGCGCCTCGCCGACATCTTCCGGGCCAAGATCATCGACGTCACGGATACCAGCTACGTGGTGGAGCTCACGGGGGCCTCCAAGAAGCTCGACGCCTTCATCGACGCCGTGCCCGAGGGTCTGATCGTCGAGGTGGTGCGCTCCGGCCCCACCGGGATCGCCCGCGGTGAGAAGGGCCTGACCCTTTGATTGTTCAATTCGTCCGCAAATGAACGCGAATGAACGCGAATGGGTCTGTTGCCGTCGTTACCTTTGCACCGGTAGTGCGACCTTTGGCAGACTCGCTGTGCTCAATCGCCAAATCGGCTTGCCCGAGCGCCGGGTGGGTAGCCTTTACCCAGCATAAGGCATGAATAGAGTCCGATTTATGTTCTTCTTCGCGTTTATTCGCGTTCATTTGCGGACCATTATTTATTCATCCAACTAGGCAACGCGAATGAGCATTAACGTTTACTACGACAAAGACGCCGACCTCTCTCTCATTCAGGGCAAGCGGGTCGCCATCATCGGCTATGGCTCCCAGGGCCATGCCCATGCCAACAACCTGAAAGACTCGGGGGTTTCGGTCACCGTGGGTCTGCGCCCCGGCTCGGCGTCGGCGGCCAAGGCCCAGAATGCGGGGCTCGACGTCAAGCCGATCGAGGAGGCGGTGGCCGGCGCCGATGTGGTCATGGTCCTGGCCCCCGACGAGCACCAGGCCCGGCTCTATCGCGACCAGATCAAGCCTCACATCCGGGAGGCCGCGGCGCTCGCCTTCGCCCACGGGTTCAACATCCATTTCGGCCAGATCGAGCCGCGTGAGGACCTGGACGTCATCATGATCGCTCCGAAGGGGCCCGGCCACCTGGTGCGCTCCACCTACACCCAGGGGGGCGGGGTGCCGAGCCTGATCGCGGTCTACCAGGATGCCACGGGTCAGGCCCGGGACATCGCGCTCGCCTATGCCAGCGCCAATGGCGGCGGGCGCGCCGGTATCATCGAGACCAGCTTCCGGGAGGAGTGCGAGACGGACCTGTTCGGCGAGCAGGTGGTCCTGTGCGGCGGACTCACCTCGCTCATCCAGAAGGGCTTCGAGACCCTGGTGGAGGCGGGTTATGCGCCGGAGATGGCCTATTTCGAGTGCCTCCACGAGGTCAAGCTGATCGTCGACCTGATCTACGAGGGCGGCATCGCCAACATGCGCTACTCGATCTCCAACACCGCCGAGTACGGTGACCTGACCCGGGGCCCGCGCATCGTCACCGACGAGACGAAGGCGGAGATGAAGCGCATCCTCAAGGAGATCCAGTCCGGTGAGTTTGCTCGCGAGTTCATCCTGGAGAACCAGGCCGGGGCGCCCAAGATGAAGGCCATGCGCCGTCTGGGGGAGGAGCATCAGATCGAGGTCGTGGGCGAGCGCCTGCGGGAGATGATGCCCTGGATCCGGGAGCGTAAGCTGGTCGACAAGAGCAGGAACTGAAGCACGCCTAGGAGGCGAGGAGACACAACCCGCGGTCCATCCCTGGCCGCGGCTGTGTCCCCATCAGGGCGGGGCTTCTCCCGCCGTCGATGCTAGGGCTGACTGATTGGGCCGCCCGTGGGGCCTCTGGGGACGGCGCGCCACGACCAACGGCTGCAAACCCTTGCGGATGCAGTCCCCTCAGACCCCCTTCTCGGGAGGCGAGGGGATCAAATGCCAGGACGGCGTTGGATCGGCATCCCTAGATGTGCTGACCCACGTCCACTTGCTCCGCGTCCGCCATCAGGGCGCGAAAATCCTCCCCTGCGAGGCGGATCAAGGTCTCGTGGTCGCCCGCCTCCAGATAGACCTCGGGCTCCCCGAGCAGGTTGCTGTCCAGCAGTGTCCGCAGGCCATAGGCCTGCCCGAGCGCGGGGAC
The DNA here is from genome assembly GCA_050257475.1 of Bdellovibrio bacteriovorus. Classification (GTDB taxonomy): domain Bacteria; phylum Pseudomonadota; class Gammaproteobacteria; order Chromatiales; family Chromatiaceae; genus Thiodictyon. Next base: position 1,591 of record JBLMWY010000249.1, on the reverse strand, counting down.
GGCCCCGGGCTCACAGTCGGGGAACAGCTCCGCCAGCTCCGGCTCCGTCGCCAGCCCCACCTCGCGGCCCAGATGGCGGTGCAGCAGCCCCAGGTGCACGTGATAGTCGGACGGTACCACTACCATCAGCGTCTCTTCGTCGGACTGGACGATTACCCCCTTGGCCAGGCGGTCCCCCGGCACGTGGGCGGACGCGGCGGTGTCCATGCTGGAGCCGGTGTGGGCGTGGGGCGCGAGGGCGTAGCGGATGGACTTGCTATCGAGATAGGACCTTAGGGTGGTTGCAATGGTCATGAGTCGTGCCTCCTCTGGGGTCATCGGGGTCAAGTGACCCTGCCCCAGAAGGTTAGCGCAACCTCAGACGCCTTGGTCTGGGCCCAACGGAGGCCGCGCCCGCGGTCTCTGGTGGCCATCGACATCGAGGTGACCGCACCGCTCCCGGCGGCTGTATTGACCCGCGCTGGGATAGACTGGGGACACCATCCAACCGGAGCTGCGCGACCCATGAAACCCCGGAACCATTGCCGCCGCCGACTTTTCCATTTGGGACGCCCAGGGCGGTTGGCCGCGCTCGCCGCCGCGGCCGTGCTCAACCTCTCGATGTCAACGGAGGCCGCCATGGAGACCACCAGCTATCCGGAGCAGCGGATCGAGGAGGGGGCCCAGCGTGCCGTGGCCCTCACCATCTACAACGACGACCTGGCGCTGGTGAAGGATCTTCGGCGTGTGCCCCTCGACCGGGGCGAGAATCGGCTCGCCTGGCGCAACGTCTCCCAGGGCATACGCCCGGAGACGGCCCTGCTCAGGGACCCAGCGGGTAACCTCGGCGTCACGCTGCTGGAGCAGAACTTCGACTTCGACCTGCTGACCCCCGAGAGCCTGCTCAAGAAGTACCTGGGGCGCACCGTCTTCGTCGTCCGTACCAACGACGCCGGGGATCGCACCGTGGAGGAGGCCGAGGTCCTGGCCTACGCCCAAGGGACGGTGCTGCGCTACGAGGACCGCATCGAGACCGGCGTGGTGGGGCACCTGGCCTTTCCGGACGTGCCCGAGGACCTGCGGGACCAGCCTACCCTGGTGCTGCACCTGCAGAGTGCCGCGTCGGGCCAGGTGGACCTGGAGCTCGCCTACCTCACCGGCGGGTTGGGATGGAAGGCGGACTATGTGGCCAACCTGACGGCGGACGGGACCGCCATGGACCTGGGCGGCTGGGTCACCCTCACCAACGCGAGCGGCGTGGCCTACTGGGGTGCCCAGGTGCAATTGGTCGCGGGTGAGGTGAACCGGGTGGCTGATACGCCCATGCCGCCCATGGCCCGGGCCATGGTCATGGCCGAGGCCGCCGCACCCTTGCCGGAGCAGGAGGCCCTGGCGGAGTATCACCTCTACACCCTGCCGCGCCCCACGGACATCCAGAACAACCAGACCAAGCAGGTGGCCCTCCTGTCCGCTCCGGGGGTCCCGGTCACCCGGGAGCTGGTGGTGCGGGGTCAGCCCACCCCCTATCGCTCCGAGGGCGAGGATGGCTGGACCAGGCAGCCGGTTGAGTCCCGTTTGAGCTTTCTGAACCAGGACGGGAGCCTGGGAATCC
>JBLMWY010000248.1:0-3721 GCA_050257475.1 Bdellovibrio bacteriovorus | reverse complement strand
CAGGGTGACCCGCGCCCGCACCTGGCCCTTGAGGGCGTCCACCTCGTCGATGAACTCCTCCACCTCCGAGTCCTTGATGGAGCCCGAGGTGTCGATGGCCACCACCAGATCCATCTGGCGGCTGCGCAGGCTGGGCAGGACAAATTCACCCTCGCGACGGGAGGGGCGTGAGTAGCTGTAGTCGTCCCGGGAGACCGCGGTCATGTAGCGGGCGAGCAGCATGCGCCAGGGGAGCTGGGGCTGGAGCAGGTGGTCGATGAGCCGCTTGAGCTCGCCGCCGAGCTTGCCCGCCTGCATGGCCTGCTGGGCCGCTCCGGCCATCCGTTGCTGCCATTGGACCGACAGGGTCTCCTGCTCGTCCGGGGTCAGGGGCTCCGGTTCGCCAGCCCCGCCACCGTCCTGGGGTTGGGCGTTGCGCTCGCCCCCCTGGTCGCCTTGTTGGCCCTCGGTCTCATCCGGTTGCGACTGCTGGCGGTCGCGCTGCTGACGGTCCAGGTCCTTCTCGTCGAGCCGGCTCTTGGAGCCCCGGCTCTGGTTGTCCCGGTCGTAGGCGTGCTTGTCGAGGGTCTCAGACTCGTCATTGTCGTCGATGAGGGGGTAGATCTCCTCGGCGGTCATGCCCTTGTAGAGGGGCATCACCAAGGCGTTGGGCGGCGGTTTGAGCCCGTCGTCGATCAGCAGCGGGTTGATGGCGTAGTCGCAGGCCAGGTCCCACTTGTGGATGACCCGGTGCTGACGCCGGGCGAAGTGGGACAGGGCGCAGTGCAGGGCCTCGTGGGCCAGCATGAACTGGGTCTGGTCCAGGCTCAGGGCGGCGATGTACTCGGGGTTGTAGTAGAAGGCCCGCGCATCGGTGGCCGTGGTGGGGCACCAGTCGGGCTTGGCGGCATGCATGGGCAGGCGCAGCACCAGGGCCCCCAGGAACGGCTTGTCCAGGATCAGCCGGGTACGCGCGGCCGCTAGTTTGGTCTCGATGGCGCTAAGGTCAGAGGGCATGGTCGGTTACTGCCGAGTCGATGCGCTGTGTCTGTTTCAGTCCGCGAAGAGCGCGAATGAGGGTGAGCCCAGTGGGATCTCGGATCTACGGGTCGTCATATTGATCGCCCCGTCCAGAAAAGGCACAGAGCAGTCAGAAAGATATTCGCGTTTATTCGCGGACCATTTCCGCTCTCACTCGAAGAGCATGACGTCCGCCACCGCCTGGGCCCAGTCGGTGAAGGCGGGCACCTCGAAGAGCCGGTTGCCGATGGCCCGGTGGAGGTCGGAGACCAGCATGACCCCCATCTCCCGCTGGGGGAATCGCCCCGCGTAGCGCAGGATGTTGCCGACGACCTCCGCGGCGTCGCCGCTGTCCTTGGCGCGGATGGCCTTGCCTACCAGGGCGGCGGCCACGGCGTATTGGAGGTCGATCTCCCGGGGCACCGGGACCGCCTCGCCCCGCACGATAGCATCCAGATCAGGCATTTGATCGAGACTGTTGACGAAGGCGGTGAGCTCGATCCCGGCGGCGGGACCGACACAGGCCTGCAGTGTCCCCTGCAGCAGCTCCGGGTGGTCCTCGAATTTCTTGAGTCCCCGATGGGCAAACTCCCAGGAGCGGGGGGAGGGGAAGGCGACCGGGTTGTGGGCCGGATCGAAGTCGAACAGGAGCTCCGGGCGGAAGCGCAGGAAGGCGATCAGGCGCTCGTCGATCCCACTCTGGTAGGCCCAGGCCACCCAGTCGTCCAGGTGGGTCTCCACCTCGAAGTGGGAGAAGCGGTTGGCGAGCGGGGCGGGCATGCTGTAGGTGACGCCCCGGTCCCCCTGGCGGTTGCCGGCGGCGAAGATGGCCCAGTGTTTGGGCACCTGGTACTCCCCCAGGCGCCGGTCTAGGATGAGCTGGTAGGCGGCGGCCGAGACCGCCGGCGGGGCCGAGGTGATCTCGTCCAGGAACAGGATGCCGGTGGGCCCGTGGCGCTCCGCGTCCGGGAGTATGGCCGGGATGGCCCACTCGACCCGGTCCTCCACCCGAAAGGGGATGCCCCTCAAATCGCTCGGCTCCATCTGGGAGAGCCGGATGTCGATCATGGGCACCCGGTGGCGGGCGGCGATATGGGCCACCATCTGGGACTTGCCCACACCGGGTGGGCCCCACAGCATGACGGGGGTGTGGTGACCTTCGGCGGTGCTGACGAACTCGCGCTCAAGGACGCGAAGCAACAGGGCTGGGCGCATGACGTCGGTTGGCTCCTTACTGCAGACCCATGGGCCGTGACGGCGGCGATTGTGACACCGGGAACATGGGTTTCCGTCCTGCGCTTCGCAAGCGGCGACGGCGCGGCAGGGTCCCGCGCGGGGTTCTCGACAGCGGCTTGTCACTCATTAGAAGTACGCTGTATTCTTATGCCCCTTCTCGCCCCGGCGCGACCCCAGGTCGCCGTGATGGGACAGGCTTCAGACCAGACTGAGAGGACCGGTCGAGACCCCGACGGGACCCAGGTTCGCGTCTTGGCTGGCGACCGCGATAGAGAAGTTCCAGGGAGACTGAGATCGGCCTGCCCGGCGGTCGATTCAGAGGTCGAGGGATCGGCGCTAGGCCGTTCAAGCTTCCGCAAACATAACGCTCGGAGATCGGACATGAACCAGTTTTACTACGACGCCGTAACCAAGATGGAGCAAATGGGTGTCGACGACGAATACATTCAAGGTTGGCAGTGTGGCTTCCTGCAGAACCCCAAGCGCGAGGAGCAGCGCCTGACCGAGGCCTACGAGGCCGGCTACGCCGACGGTGAGGAGAAGAGCACCGACAATTTCGGGGAATGGGTCAAGGGCTGAGAGGCTCGCTTGGGGCGCCGCGGGGGTCCCAGTCGCGGGGACATCTCGCAGCGGCGCCTGGCGCATCCCCAGGGCGAAGGGCGGGTGATCCCCGCCCTTCGCGTTTGGGGGGTGCCCTAGGTCCTTAAGCGATCAGGTGGCCAGCTCCGCCATGGCTCTAACCCCCGCCTCCCGTCTTCGCGACCTGCTCGCGGGTGGTGGTCTACTCACCATGCCCTGCTGCTTCGATGCCCTCTCGGCGCGGCTGATCCAGGAGGCCGGGTTCCCGCTGACCTTCATGAGCGGCTTCGCCGTCTCCGCGACCCGTCTGGCCTTGCCGGATACTGGGCTTATCACCCTCAGCGAGATGCTGGACCAAGGGCGCGGCATCTGCCAGGCGGTCTCGATCCCGGTGATCGGTGACGGCGACACCGGCCACGGCAATCCCATGAACGTGCGCCGGACCCTGGAGCAGTTCGCTCGGGCGGGCTTCGCCGGGGTCATGATCGAAGACCAGGTGTCACCCAAGCGCTGCGGCCATACGGGCGTCAAGGAGGTCGTGAGCCGCCCGGAGGCCTTGGCGCGCATCCGGGCCGCCGTGGACGTCCGGGACCAGGGGGCCGACATCCTGATCCTGGCCCGCACCGACGCCCGCAGCGCCCTGGGGCTGGACGAGGCCATCTGGCGGATGCAGGCCTTCGCCGACCTGGGCGCCGACATCCTGTTCCTGGAGGCGCCGCGGGACGAGTCGGAGATGACCCGCTTCTGTCGGGAGGTGTCCGGGGTCCGCATGGTCAACATGCTGGAGGAGGGCATCACCCCCATACTCCCGCCCGCGCGGCTCGCCGGGCTTGGCTATCAGATCGCTGCCTATCCACTGACCCTGCTGGCGAGCGCCGTCGCGGCCATGCGGGAGGCACTCGCGGAC
>JBLMWY010000247.1:0-6321 GCA_050257475.1 Bdellovibrio bacteriovorus | reverse complement strand
CAAACCCTGTCGCGCCCACCAACATGTCAGCAGGTAAAACGAGAACCGGCTCCCCAGCCGGTTTTTTGTTGGGCGCCTTCTGTGCTTAGCTCCGATGGAACTCGCCACAATCGGGATGGCGCCACCGGTTGAATCGGGTACCCAGCCCGCCCCGCCCGGACAGCGAGACGGCGGGGTAGCGGTTTCTCAGCCGTCGTCTCCGTCGAGGGGCGGCCCCAGGGGAGGATGGCCCGCGCGGGCGCGCAGCCAATTGACGGCACGCAGGACCCCCGGCTGGCCGATTAGGCGCTTCTCCAGCCGGTACTTGCCCGGAAAATCCGTCAGCATGAGACCGATCAGCAAGGTCAGGAGCCCCTGCCCAGGTAGCAGCAGCATGGCCAGGCCAGCGAGGATCAAGAGCAGGCCCAAGCCGTTCTTCAGGATGACCACGGCGTGATGGACCGCCGGGTGACGCTCCCGTCCATACTCGTGATGGCGTCGCCGGTGACGGAAGTAGTCCGCTGGGATCCGCACGACCAGATAGGGCAGCAACAGGATGGAGGCCACCAGCGAGACCACGCCGATGGCGGCAAGGGCCCCCAGCAGGGCGCCGTTATCAAGGACCCAGGACAAGGTGCCGTCCGTGCTCAAGGTGACAACCTGTGGATGTGGCGCCGTCGGTCGCTGGCTGCTTCTGGACTCTTGGGCAGGCCGCGCTCACTCGGCTTCTGGGCGGGCTATGGTAATACACCCTGGAGTCCCGGCGCAGACGGCCCCGCCCCCGGATTCCGTCGGCCCGGCACCTGCGGTCCCAGAGGACGACTCCCCGCGTGGCGACGTGGCGGCGCTGCCCCGGTCCAAATACACCCGCACCCGGCTGCCGCGGCCGCGACCGTCCACCACCGAGAGAACGCTGTAGCCAGGGCCGGGACTGGGCCACTGAGCGGTGCGGGCGAATGGCTCCTTGGCGATGAGGGCGCCATCGGCGAGCCAGGTGAAGGGGGGTACGCCATTGCGGACCTTCAGCATCAGGCCGTCCCCCGGATCCCCGGCGACCTCCAGACGGGCCCCGTCGGGTGGAAAGGCGATCTCGGGGCCAGCCCCTGCGCTGCCGAGCCCGTCCGCGCCGCGCACCCGGGCCTGGCGGAGCGTGGGCGGCAGCTCGGAGGTCCTGGCCAGTAGCACACCGGGCGGGGCTGGCGGCAGCGGTGTGACTGGACCTAGACAAGCAAAGACGTCCAACAGAGCGGGGGCGGCCGCCTCGATACCCATCAGGCCCGGAACCGGCGCACCGTCCGGCCGCCCCACCCAGACACCGACCACGTGGCGACCGTCCCAACCGAGGGCCCAGGCGTCCCGGTAGCCGTAGGACGTCCCAGTCTTGAAGGCGATCTCTGCGGGCGCGGCAATGGCGGGTGCCGGGGCCTCCCGCAGGATCGAGCCCAGATACCAGGCGGCGCCCTCCTCCAGGATCCTCGGCTGGGGTCCTGAGTCGATAGGCGGAGCCGGGTCCAGCAGCTCCACCAGGGGCAGGGCGCGACCACCTCGGGCGATGGCCCCATAGATGCGCACGAGGTCGACGAGGGTGACTCCGACCCCCCCGAGACCGATGGCGAGCCCCGGCGGCGAGGTGTCCGCCAGCTCGGGTGAGGCACCGGCCCGGCGCATGCGCGCCAGCAGTCGGGCCGGACCCACGGCGTCCAGCAACTGCACCGCCGGAACATTGAGTGACAGGGCCAGGGCCCGGCGCACGGTCACGGTCCCTTGGAAGCGGCGATCGAAGTTCCCTGGGGCATAACCACCGAAAGCGGTGGGCCGGTCCTCGATCAGGCTCTCCGGATGGGCCAGCCCCAGCTCGAAGGCGAGGCCGTAGATGAGCGGCTTTAGGGTGGAGCCGGGGGAGCGCGGGGCGCGGGTCATGTCCACGAATCCGGCCCGGTCGAGCGCCAGAAGGCCCGCCGAGCCAACGGACGCGAGGACCTCGCCGCTTTGGTGATCGGCCACCAGGATCGCCACCGAGACCCGGGGGTCCAGGGCCGCAGCGCGCTCGGCGGCCAGCCACTCCAGACGGGACTGGTGCTGTGCGTCCAGGGTCAGGCGCAGCTCGGCTCGATCCGGATGGGTTCGGGCAAGCCGCTCGGTCGCATGGGGCGCGAGCAGCGGTAGCGGCTGGCGCCGCCTTGGGATCGGCTCCCGGCGCGCAGCGGTCTCGGTTTCTGCGTCGATCAGCCCGAGCGCGAGGGCTCGGGCGAGGATACGATCCCGCGCCCGGCGGGCGGCCTCGGGATCGCGGTCCGGGCGGCGCGCCTCCGGGGCCTGGGGCAGGGCCACCAGCAGGGCCGACTCCGCCGCGGAGAGCCGCCGCGGCTCCTTGCCAAACCAGGCAAGGGAGCCCGCCCTTAAGCCCTCCAGGTTGCCGCCGTAGGGTGCCAGGGTCAGATAGGCGGTAAGAACCCCCTCCTTGGTCGCCCGCCGCTCCAGGGCCAGGGCGGCGGGGATCTGGCGGAGCTTCCCACTCAGGGTGCGGGTCTGGGTGCGGTCCAGGAGCCGTACCAACTGCATGGTGAGGGTGGAGCCACCGGAAACGATCCGGCCGCGGATGACGAGCTGGTAGAGCGAGCGGGCCAGGGCTAGGGGGTCGACCCCCGAATGGCTGAAGAAGCGCCGATCCTCCATCGCCAACAGCATGGCGATGAAGCCCGAATCTACGGACTTGAGCTCGACGGGGAGCCGCACCCGCCCGGGGGCTACCGCGAACACCCGCAGCAGCCGGGCCTCCCGGTCGAGCACCGTCCGCGCAGTGGGTATCACGAGGTCTGCAGGCTGGGTGTGGGAGACCCAAGTCTCGAGACACGCCCAGGCCGCGGCCGCGAGAAGGGCGCCAACGATCACGGCGAGCCGGGCACCCGAGCTCCACCTTGATACCGTTAGCCGAGCCAAATGTCCCATCCTCAACCTGAGCCCATCGCCCTTAGCCCTTGATCTTGCATGGTCCATGCGTCTTTGTCTGGGCGGTATCCCACCGCGCCGGCAGCGCGCTGGCACCTGAGTGGCCAGCTCGCACCGATCCCGTTGAGGCGGGGCCCCTACGGGGGGGCGACGACGCCGGCCCGCCCCGCATCGGTCCAGGCGCGATGGACCGGATCGTACATGTCCTCCACGGAGGCCGGGGGCTGGGCAAAGGTGCCGGGGGAGACGGCCCGCAGCAGATAGCCGAGCTGGAAGGTCTCCTGGTCATCGGCGCTCCGCTCCACCGCGGCAACGAAGCGGTCGGTCCTGAACTCCCGGTGGGCCGGGGCATCGAGCAGATCGAGGCCTGGCACCTGGGTGATGTCGGCGGACTTGAGCAGGCTGGGGTTGGCGATCTCGAAGCCCGCGGGAAGTGGGTCGTCGAGGATCAGCCGCGCCTGACGCTTGGCGTCGGACCTCACCGTGACCACCGCGAGCAGCCGCTGGCCCTGGGGGACGCCGTCGATGCTCATGCGACGGCCCTCCAGATCATAGTAGGCCCGCTCGATGGCGTAGCCGTTTCCGCCGGCCGGGGGTGCGACCTGTGGGACCCCGACGACCGTAACCATAGCATCCAGGGCCGAGTCGGAAAGATTTCGGATCGTCACCGGGGCCGCGGCCAGCCCCTCACCGTCGAGGCGCGCGAAATAGGCCCCCTCATGGGGGACCCCATCCACCGCGAGCCGCAGATCTGTCCCGCCCTTGGTCAGGGCCTGGGCGGCCAGCAGCAGCCAGGCGTTGTCCTGGGTGCTTCGGTAGGCGCGGCCAGAGGCCAGGTCCTGGACCCGGTCGGCCAGCGCCCGCAGGTCCACGGATTTGACCCCGGACTCGGCCGCCAGGGCCAGAACGGCGGCGGCATCCCGGAGGCTCGATCCGTAATCCGCACGCCAGCCGCCAGGATCCTGGTCTCGCAGCGCGGCCACGGCGGCCGCGAGCACCGTCTCGGCCCTGGCGCGGTCGCCGTAGAGGGCGAGGGCCGCCCCGATCTGGGCCTTGGCGAGTGGGGTCTCGAGGCTATCGAGCCGCTCCTCGGCGGTATAGCGCAGGTCACCGATCGAGGCTCGGCCGTTGCGGGCCAGGACATAGAGCGCATAGGCGTCCGCCGCCCCCGGGGCCGTGTAGGCGCTGCGGTTGCGTAGGTTCGACAGGGCCGCTTCCAGGGCCGAAGCGGGCACGGTGTGCCCCTGCTCGCGGGCCCGGGTGAGGAAGTCGGTGGCGTAGGCGTCGAGCCAGAGGTCGTCGCCCCCAGGTCCCCAGAGTCCAAAGCTGCCGTCTTGGGACTGGTTGCCCAGGACCCCGCTGAGCGCGTCGCGGATCCGCGGCGGCACCGCGGCGTCACCGGAGAGTCCGGCGGCCAAGGCCACCTGGTCCAGATAGAGGAGCGGCAACGCGCGGCTCACCAACTGCTCTGTGCAGCCGTGGGGGTAGCGGTCCAGGGCCCGGAGTATGCCGGCCAGGTCCAGCCGTCCGGCCCGGCTGATGGAGACCAGCAGGGTCCCGGTCCCGGGCACCAGACCTGAGAGCAGATCCGGGGTCAGGACCAGGGCGGCGGCTCCCGGGGCCAGGGAGTAGGGGGTGCTTGTCATCATGGGCGGGGCATTGTCCCGCACCCCCAGGGACAGCCGCTTGGTCAGGACCTGCCCATCCAATGTCGTCACCTGGACGGTCAGGGTCTCATCCCCCACCGCTCGGGCCTCCAGGGGGATGGCGAGGTCGCGCCGTTCGTTGGGGACCAGGCCCAGGACGATCTCAGGGGTGGGAGTCCCGTCGGCATCGAGCCCCACCAGGCCCTTGGCTGTCGAGACGGCGATACGTGCCGCCCCGCCCTGGCCCTCCACCTGGGTGAAGGAAAGCAACAGACGGGAGCGGTCCCCGGGGGCAAGGAAGCGCGGCATCCCCGCGGCGATCACCACCGGGTCCCGTACTAGGGTGTCCGAGACGCCATGCCCCACGCCTTGGGTTGTCCAGGCCATGGCCATGAGGCGCACGGTGCCGTTGAAGTCCGGGATCGGGACCTGGAGCTCCGCCCGACCCTCGGCATCCAGACGCACCACCCCGGAGAACCAGGTCATGGGCTCCTCGGTGGGCGGCGGGGCCTTGAAGCGTCCGAGCCCCCCGTCGCCGCCGGAGCGCAGCACACCGGGCGCCCCCTGCATGCGGTCGATGAGCTGGCCGTAGAGGTCGCGGATCTCCATGCCGAGCCGGCGCTGGCCGAAGTACCAGGTATCCGGCTCCGGGGTCCTGTAGTCGGTGACGTTGAGGATCCCGAGATCCACCGCCGCGAGGGTGGCGTAGGCCTCCTCCCCCGGCGCCAGGTTGGGGACCTGTAGGGTCACGCCGAGGGGCCCGCGGGGCCTGGGCCTCTGCGGGGTGCTCAGGCTCACGGCGAGCCGCCGGCCCTCGGGGTCCACGCCGGCCCAGGCGAGCCCTAGGGCCCGGCCGGGCATGCGCTTGGCCGCGAGATCCATGGGGCGATAGAGGGCGGCGGTCACATAAGCGCCGGGTCCCCAGTCGGCGGTCACCGGCAGCTCCACCGTGGCCCCGCTCGCCGGGACCTCCACCGCCTGCATGGCGATCAGCCGGTCGTCCATCACCATGAGCAACGCGATCCCGGCCCTGTCCTGCGCGGCGGCACGGGGCTCGATGTGCACCCGGGCCCGTTCCCCGATCCGGTAGCGCGGCTTGTCCAGGCTGAGCTTGAGCTGGTCCGGGGTGTCCGCGGCCCGGGGGGCTACATACCAGCCCGCGTCAAAGTTGAGGCTCGCCGGGAGCAGTCCATCCCCTTCGATCCGCAGGCGGTAGCCGCCCCACTCCACCGGGACCTCGATCCGGCCGGGCTCGCCAACCCCCAGATCCAGGGTGCCGCTCGCCACCCGCCGGGCCCGCTCGATGGGCTCGTAGTCGAAGCTGCCGTCCTCCCCCCGGTACCACTGGAAATCGGTGCGTACCTGCTCCAGGGTCCAGGCGAGTGCCGAGGCCGCCCGCCGGGCCCCGTCGGTACCTAAGGCGATGACCTCGAACCCGGCGCTGCCCCCCTCCTCCGCCTCCCCCTCGAAGAGCGGGCGGATGCCGACCCGGGACTGGCGGTCCAGGACCGCCAGGGTCAGGTCACGCTCCACCGGCCGGCCGCCGGGCTCGGCGACGCGCACCTGGACCTGCGCCTCGAGCGGCCGGCTGGTGGGCATGAGCTCAGGGAACTCCGCCAGAACCTCGGCCCGGCCTTGGTCATCCGTCCGCGACTCGGCGATCGGCTGGGTCGCGGGCTCGGGGTCGTCGTCGGCCAGCCCGAAGCGGTAGCCGGGGTAGTCGGCGAGACCCTGGGCCGGCCTCACG
>JBLMWY010000246.1:0-6715 GCA_050257475.1 Bdellovibrio bacteriovorus | reverse complement strand
GGGCAGGAAGGCCCGCACCGTCACCCGCCCGCCCGCGGGGTGCCGCCCCAGGACCTCGAAGGGGTCATGATGCCGGGCCTCGACGATGCGCTGCAGGGGCTCGGGGAGCTTTGGGGCGGGGCGGGGGGGAGTGGCCATTGGGGTGTGATCCTCGGGGGTGATTCCGCCGGTCAGGGGAATCACGGGACAGTGGTCCAGTGCTCCGCGTCTGTGGAGTGCCCGTCACCTCGGCGCACGGACACCCGGAGCGCGGCTTCATGTTTGGCGCCGCCCGCGGCGAGGGGCGCCTCAGAGATTGTGAATAAACCTATTGCGCGCCCCGATCGCGGCGTCGCGTGCTCGTTCGCTCCTCGCCTATCCACTTGATATGTCTCGTCGCTCACTGCGCGGCTCCTTGCGCTCCCCCGTTACGATCAGGGCTGCTGGCTACGGTTTCTTCACAACCTCTCAGGGCTCGCGGTCGACCCCGATCGATGGGGCCAAGGCAGCCTTGGCCAGGCGCTCTGGCTGGAGCGGCGGTCCCGCGACCCGGCAAGATGGTACCATAGCGGCATCGGCCCCATCGCCCACCCCACCTGACCCCGCGGAGGACCCATGGCGAGCTCTAGCCCCCGCTTCGTCAGCCGTCTGACCCGCAACACCCTGGCCCTGATCCTCGCGGGCGGCCGCGGCTCGCGCCTCATGCACCTCACCGCCTGGCGCTCGAAGCCGGCGGTGCCCTTCGGCGGCAAGTTCAGGATCGTGGACTTCCCGCTGTCCAACTGCATCAACTCCGGCATCCGCCGCATCGGGGTCCTGACGCAGTACAAGGCCCACTCCCTGATCCTGCACATCCAGAAGGGGTGGGGCTTCCTGCGCGGCGAGTTCGGGGAGTTCGTGGAGCTGTGGCCCGCCCAGCAGCGGGTGACCGAGACCGCCTGGTACGCCGGCACCGCCGACGCCGTGTTCCAGAATCTGGACATCATCCGCAACCATGACCCGGACTACATCCTGATCCTGGCGGGGGACCACATCTACAAGATGGACTACGGGGCGATGATCGCCCACCACGTGGAGACCGGAGCGGACATGACGGTGGGCTGCATCGAGGTCGACCGGGAGCGCGCGCGGGAGTTCGGCATCATGTCGGTGAACGCGGACGGCCGGGTGGTGCGCTTCCAGGAGAAGCCCGAGGACCCGGAGACGGTGCCCGGACACCCGGACCGCTGCCTGGCCTCCATGGGCATCTACGTCGTCAACCGGGGCTTCCTGTTCGAGCAGCTCATCCGGGATGCGGACACCCCCAAATCCACCCACGACTTCGGCAAGGACATCATCCCGGCGGTGATCGGCCGCTACCAGGTCATGGCCCATGCCTTCCGCGACCCGCGCAGCGGCGAGCAGGCCTACTGGCGAGACGTGGGCACCGTCGACGCCTTCTGGGAGGCCAACCTGGAGCTGATCGGCGTCACCCCGCCGCTGAACCTCTACGACAAGACCTGGCCGATCTGGACCTATCAGGAGCAGCTTCCGCCCGCCAAGTTCGTGTTCGACGACGACGACCGCCGCGGCATGGCGGTGGACTCCATGGTCTCCGGCGGTTGTGTCATCTCGGGCTCCCAGGTGCGCCACTCCCTGCTGTTCTCCAACGTGCGGGTGAACTCGTTCGCGCTGGTGGAGGATTCAGTGGTGCTGCCGGACGCGACCATCGGGCGCTATTGCCGCATCCGCCGGGCAGTCATCGACCGCTTCTGCGAGATCAAGGAGGGCACCGTGATTGGCTATGATGCGGCGGCCGACCGGGCCGCCGGCTATTACGTCACCCAGGGCGGGGTGACCCTGGTCTCGCCCGAGATGCTGAACCAGCAGGTCAACCATATCCGCTGAGGCGCAATCGCCCCGGCGCGGCGCCACTCAGGGCACGCGCTACCGCCGCCGAGATCGCCCCCGCAGCCATTGATCTCGCCAACGAGTCACCCCAAGGCAGCCCCCCATGGCCCCTATGACGACCCCTCGCGAATCCGCGCCCGCCGACTGTCTGGACTGTCGGCGCGCAGGCGTGCTCTTGCACCTGACCTCGCTCCCCGGGGCCGGGGCCTGCGGGGACCTGGGGGCGGATGCCTACTACTTCGTGAACTTCCTGATCGACTGCGGTTTCTCGGTCTGGCAGATGCTGCCGGTGGGGCCCACCCTGGTGGAGCGCTCGCCCTACCAGACCAGCTCGGTGCACGCCGGCAACCCGCGGCTCATCGCCCTGGAGCCCTTGGTCGAGCGGGGTTGGCTGCAGGCATTGCCCGATTACGCGGAGGAGGAGCCGGACGCGGCCAAGGCACGGGCCCTGCGTCACGCCTGGGCCGGCTTCCAGGCCCACGCGAGCCCGACCGAGCGCCAGGCCCTCCAGGACTTCACCGCCGAGAACGCCTACTGGCTTGATGACTATTGCCTGTTCCGCGCCCTGCGGGAGGAGACGGAGCGGGAGTGGTGGCTGTGGCCCGAGCGCCTACGGGACCGGGAGCCCAATGCCCTGCTGGAGGCGCGCGATCTGCTCGGAGGAGAGCTGGCCTATCTGAGATTCGAGCAGCACCTGTTCTTCGCCCAGTGGCGGGCCCTGCGGGACCATGCCAACGGCCGGGGCGTCAAGCTGTTCGGCGACCTGCCGATCTTCGTCGCCCATGACAGCGCCGAGGTCTGGGCGCGGCCCCAGGACTTCGACCTCGACACCGACGGGCGGATGCGCCATGTGGCGGGGGTGCCCCCCGACTACTTCTCCGCCACCGGCCAGCGCTGGGGCAACCCCCTCTACGACTGGAAGCACCTGGCGGAGAGCGGCTATCAGTTCTGGATCGACCGCATCCGCACCCAGATGCGGCTCTTCGACCTGGTGCGCATCGATCATTTCCGGGGTTTCGAGTCCTACTGGCAGATCCCGGCAAACGAGGAGCTGGCGACTCAGGGGCGCTGGGTCAAGGCCCCGGGGGAGGTCCTGTTCGAGCGGCTCCACGAGGTCTTCGGCCCCTTGCCGCTGGTCGCGGAGGACCTGGGGACCATCACCCCGGAGGTGGAGGCCCTGCGCAAGCGCTTCCGGCTGCCGGGGATGAAGGTCCTGCAGTTCGCCTTCGGCGGCGAGGCGGAGAACCCCTATGTCCCCTTCCGCCACGACCGGGACTCGGTGGTCTACACCGGCACCCACGACAACGACACCACGCTCGGCTGGTTCGAGTCCTTGAGCGATGGCGCCAAGGGCTATGTCTATGAGCTGCTGGGCAACTCCTGGGAGGCCATGCCCTGGCCCCTGGTGCGGGCGGCGCTCGCCTCCCGCTGCCATCTGGCGGTCATCCCCATGCAGGACTGCCTGGGCCTCGGTAGCGAGCACCGGATGAACGTCCCTGGGGTGGCCAACGGCAACTGGTCCTGGCGCTTCCGGTGGGACATGGTGCCGCCGGAGACCCCGGGGCGGCTGCGGCGCATGAACGAGATCTACCAGCGGCTCCCACCCCCGTAGGAGCGCCGCTCGAACGCGCATGCGGCCTAAGGTCCCTCCGCCGTCCTCGGTCCTGGGCCCTCGGTCCTTGGCCCTTCCTACCCGGTATTGCGCATGCCGGCGGCGATGGCATTGATGCTGCGCAGGAGCGGGTCCAGCCACTCGGCGCGTTTGGCCTCGTCGGGCTCGTTACGGTAGCGCTCCAGCGCCGTCACCTGGATGTGGTTCAGGGGATCCAGGTAGAGGTTGCGGCGGGCCAGCGAGTGGGCCAGCTCGGGGGTCTCCTCCATGAGCCCCTGCAGCCCGGCGACCCGCAGGACCTGGGAGAGGGTCCGACGATATTCCGACTCGATCAGGCCGAAGATGGCCTGGGCCCCCTCCTGGTCCTGGGCCAAGCGAAGGTATTGACGGGCGATGCCCATCTCGGCCTTGAAGAGCGACATCTGGGTGTTGGAGAGCAGGGCCCGGAAGTAAGGCCACTCCTGATACATCCGCTGCAGCTTGGCGAGCCGCTCCAGGTCGCTGCCGAGCCAGCGCTCCAGGGCCTGGCCGATGCCAAACCAGGCGGGCAGGGTGTGGCGGGACTGGGCCCAGCCAAAGACCCAGGGGATGGCGCGGATGGAGGCAAGGGCCCGGTCGCCCTTCTTGCGGTGGGAGGGGCGAGAGCCGATGTTGAGGAGGGCGATGGCATCCAGCGGGGTGCACTCGTAGAAGTAATCGAGGAAACCCGGCGTGTCGCGCACCAGGGTCAGGTAGGCCGCCTCCCCATAACGGGCCAGCTCGTCCATGATCCCCAGATAATCCTTGCGGTCCTCCTTCGGCGGCTCGATCAGACAGCGGCTGGCCTTGATGAGCCCACTGATCCCCATGATCAGCTCGTAGCGGGCGGTCTCGGGGTTGGCGTAGCGATAGGACAGCACCTCCCCCTGCTCGGTGAACTTGATCTGGCCATGCACCGTGTCCGAGGGCTGGGCCAGGATGGCCTCGTGGGTGGGACCACCGCCCCGCCCCACGGTGCCGCCGCGGCCGTGGAAGAGCCGGCACGACACATGGCGGTCGTCCGCCAGGGCGATGATCTTCTTCTGGGCCTCGTAGAGGCTCCAGCCCGAGGACAGGATGCCGCCATCCTTGCAGGAGTCCGAGTAGCCCAGCATTACCTCCTGTTGGTTGCCCGAGGCCTTGAGCAGGGCGCCATAGGTCTCGTTGTCGAGCAGCCTGGCCATCACCGAGTCGATGTGGCTCAGATCCTCGATGGTCTCGAACAACGGCGAGACCTGGAGCTCGCAGAACCAGCCCGAACGGTCCTTGCCCACCAGTCCGGCCAGCCGGGCAAGGAGCATCACCTCCATCACGTGACTCGCCGCATGGGTCATGGAGATGACGTACTGGCCGAAGCAGCCTTGGCCGATCTCGGCGCGCATGCGCGCGATGACCTCGAAGACCTCCAAGGTCTCCCGGGTCTCGGGGGTCAAGGTGGCCTTGTCGATGATGAAGGGATGGGGATGGGCGATGGCCTCGGCCAGGGCGGCCAGCCGCTGGTCTTCGTCGAAGGCCCCATAGTAGGGGGCCCCCGGCTGGCGGGCGAAGAGCTCGGTGACCGCCTGGGTATGGCGGCTGGACTCCTGGCGGATGTCCAGGTGCACCAGGTGAAATCCGAAGCCCTCGGCCAGTCGGATCAGGTCCTGCAGGGAACCGGCGGCCGCGTTGGCGTCCCCCTGGTGGATCAGGGAGTCGCGGATCAGATAGAGGTCAGCCAGAAAGTCCCGGTCACTCCCGTAGCCCTCGGGCAGGTGATCATGGGGCCGCCCAGCCACGCGGGTGCGGACCCGGGTCAGGTTGGCCTCCAGACGATGCGTCATGATGGCCAGCTTGCGGCGATAGGGCTCGTTAACGTAGCGCCGCAGGCTCTCGCCCATGGTGCCGAGCCAGTAGTCGTCGTCGCTCTCCAGGCTGTCGAGGAAGTCGGGGGAGGGCTCGCACAGGGGCAGCGAGTGGCTGAGCATCCGCGAGAGGTCGCCGATGCGGCGCAGGTACTCCTGCAGCACCAGCTCGTGGTGCATGCGCACCGCGAGCTCGGTGGTCTCGGGTTTAACGAAGGGATTGCCATCCCGGTCGCCGCCGATCCAGGAGCCGAAGCGGATGAAGCTCGGCACCCGGATGCCGCTCGCCGGCCCATAGACCCGCCGCACGGCCCGCTCCAGATAGCGATAGACCTCCGGAACGGCCTCGAACAGGGACTCCCGGAAGAAATACAGCCCTTGGCTCACCTCATCGGTAACCTGGGGCTTGTGCAACCGCACGTCGTCGGTCTTCCACAGGATCTGGATCTGGGTGACGATCGCCTGGAGCCGCTCCTCCAGCTCCTCCTCATTGAGCTTGCGCCGGTGCAGGTCCTGGGCCACCAGGAAGATGCGGCGGAAGGTCTCCAGGATGGTGCGCCGCTTGGCCTCGGTGGGGTGGGCCGTGAAGACGGGCAGGTAGACGAGGTGCTCCAGCAGGCTCTGGAAGTTCTCGGGTGAGACGCCGTCGTCCCGGAACTGGCGTACCGTGTCGTCGAAGGAGCCCACCCACAGCCGCTCGCCGGAGCTGATGCGGTCGGTGCGGTCGAGGTAGGCGTTGAGCTCCTCCGCAGTGTTCACCAGGCCGAAATAGATGGTGAAGGCCCGGACGACCTCCGAGAGGGTCTGGGCGTCCAGCCCCTCGATGCGCTTCATGAGCTTGGCGCGCAGGGCTGGGTCCTCTCGCTCCCGCAGTTGCCGGAAGCCTTCGCGCAGCCGCTCCACGATCACCAGCACCCGCTTGCGGCTGTGCTCGCGCAGCACCTCCCCGAGGAGGGCGGTGAAGAGCTCAACGTCGCGCGCCAGCGCCTGGTCCTGGGGGGGGTTCTTCATGGGGTACGGCTCGCGGGGCTGGGGGGCAAGTGACAGGGCCGATACTACCGCGACGGACCCGCCGGCCCCAAGGTCGAAGCGCCATGCAATGCCAGAGGGCGAGGGACCCGGTCAGGCAACGCATCGGGGGACGCCCGCGGCCAGGACCTGCGAGGGGAGCCCCGCGGAATCCTCGGAGGCCATACCCGATCAGCACCTTGGTTGATGCCGATCGTCGCACGGCAGACCTGGGCGTCTGGACCCGCGACCTGGCCGCCGACATCTTGGCCTCAGGACGGGAGACAACAGGGCCGGCCACGGCCCCGGCTCCCCAGAGACGACGACCAACGGTGTGGCGTAGGCCTCTAGCATGAAGCATCCTTCG
>JBLMWY010000245.1:0-6847 GCA_050257475.1 Bdellovibrio bacteriovorus | reverse complement strand
CGCCCTCTTGCTGCTAACCCTCCTCATCCTGATTGGGCTTGCCCCGACGGTCTTGCCGGTCACAGCGAGCGCGGGCGAGCGACCCAAGATCGGTCTGGCCCTCGGCGGCGGTGGGGCCCGGGGGGCTGCCCATGTGGGGGTGCTGCGGACCCTGGAGGAGCTCGGCGTCCCGGTGGATTACGTTGCCGGCACCTCCATGGGCTCCATCGTGGGCGGACTCTATGCCATGGGCATGTCCCCCGACGACATCGAGCGCACCATCGAGGAGATCGACTGGACGGACATCTTTAGGGACGGCCCTCCCCGCCAGGACCGGCGCTTCCGGCGCAAGCAGGACGATCGCACCTTCCTGATCGACGCCAGACCCGGCGTCATCGAGAAGGAGCGCAAGGTGGAGCTGGTGCCGGCCCTGATCCAGGGCCAAAAGCTGGAGCTGGCCCTGCGCAAGTACAGCCTGCCGGCTACCGAGGTGCACGACTTCGACGATCTGCGCATCCCGTTCCGAGCAGTGGCCACCGACGTGGTGACCGGCGAGGCGGTGATACTGGGCGAGGGGGACCTGGCCACCGCCATGCGGGCCAGCATGGCGGTGCCGGCGGTGTTCGCCCCGGTGGAGATCGGCGATCGCCTCCTGGTGGACGGGGGGCTCGCCATGAACCTGCCGGTCAGCGCCGTGCGTGCCATGGGGGCCGACATCGTGATCGCCGTGGACGTGGGCGGTCCGCGGCGCCAGCGGGAGGAGATCGGCAACGTCCTGGCCATGCTGGATCAGATCGCCTCTCTGGTGACCTTCCGCAACACGGAGGAGGAGATCGCCAAGCTCGGCCCCCGGGATCTGCTCATCGTCCCGCCCCTGGAGCGAGAGGTGTTGGCAAGTGACTTCCCGAAGATGCCGACGGCAGTGGCGATCGGCCAGCGCGCGGCCCAGGCCAAGCGTCCCGAGCTCGCGCGCCTGAGCCTTCCGCCGGCCCAGTACGCCGCCTACCAGGCCGACCACAGCCCGCCACCCTACCAGCCACCCACCATCGACTATATCCGCATCGAGAACGACTCCCGTCTGAGGGACGACGTCATCGCCAGCCGCATCCAGGTGCGCCCCGGCGACCGACTGGATCCCGCCGCCCTCGAGCACCAACTCGCCCGGGTCTTCGACCAGGACAACTTCCAGAGCGTCCGCTACCGGGTCGAGAAGCGGGACGGCGAGACCGGGGTGGTGATCGACGCCAACAAGAAGGCCTGGGGAACCAGCTCGCTGCAGGGGGGGCTGGAGCTCTCATCAACCGGCGCCGGGGACTCCATGTTCAACATCGGCGTCGCCTATACCATGGCCCCGTTGAATGGGCTCAACGGAGAATGGCGCACCATTCTGCGTGCCGGTGAGGAGCCCGGGATTGTCACCGAGGTCTATCAGCCCCTGGACCCGGCCGAGCGCTGGTACCTGCAGGGCGGGTTGGCCTATCTGTCGGAGAACCTGCGCGTCCTCGGTCCTCGCTCCCGGGATGTCCCCATTGCCGAATATCAGATCACCCGCGCCGGGGGCTTCCTGGAGGGGGGACGTAACATCGGCAATTGGGGTCGCTTAGGTCTGCGCTACACCCTGTTCTCGGGTGACGTGGACCTGGAGATCGGCGAGCCGGAGGTGGCGGACTACCAGTTCGATGTGGGTCAGCTCCAGGCGCGCCTGACCATCGACTCCCTGGACAGCCTCAACTTCCCTCGCTCCGGCTGGGCGGGTCAGATCTACGGGATTACCGCCCGGGAGTGGCTGGGCTCCTCGGACGACTACGAGCTCATCGGCTTCGACCTGCTGAAGGCCGGCACCTGGGGCAAGGACAGCCTGCTCGGCGCACTCAGCATTGGCAGCAACCTCGGCGGCGAGATCCCCATCCAGGCCTACTACCGGCTGGGCGGATTCCTCAACCTCTCGGGCTTCAACCAGTGGGAGCTCTCAGGCCCCTACGCCGGGCTCGCCCGGGCCATCTACCTGAGGGACCTGGGCACCGGCCTGGTGCGCACCTACGCGGGCGCCTCCCTTGAGGCGGGCAATACCTGGCAGGATCAGGGCGACATCCGGTTGGACCAGACCCGGGTCGCGGGCGCCCTGTTCCTCGGCGCCGACACCATCCTCGGACCCGTCTACCTGGGCTATGGCCATGCGGACGGCGGCAACAATGCCGTCTATCTGTACCTGGGACGGCCCTGGCTCCTGGGCCTGCGGGGGTTCTAGACCGACCGGGAGGCACGGATTCGCCAGAGATCAGCGACGCGCCGGTCCTGTCGAGCCCCGTCACCGTCTGGACCCCTGGCGATCCATCAACGCGATGCCTTCTCCCTCGCCAGCCGCTCGACAAGCGAGCGTGACATCGAGGACCGCGGCGCCGCGGGCGGAATTAGTCGCCCGCGGGCGCGCGCACGTTGAGCTCGACCTTCCAATGCTCGGGGCCGGTGCGGGGCATGGCCTCCAGCCTCAGGGTCCCGACCTCGGTCACGGAGGCCCGCAGACGCACCGGGACCACCTCGCCGGGAGACCGGGACTCGGCGGGCAGGGTCGCCTGGATCTCCTCCAGCTCCTCCAGCTCCTCCGGGGACCAGTCCGCGAGCAGGACCCCCACCTCATCGTCGCGGCGCACCGAGGAGCCAAAGAAACGGAAGCGCACCGGCTCCCCAACCACCAGCCCGAACTCCTGGGGCGGGACCTCCGCCTCGGTCCCCTCTTCCATGCCGAAGGGGGCGAGACACAGGGCCTGGACCGGGGGCTCCAGCCCCGGCACGGCCGGCATCGCGCTCTCCACCCCCACATAGTAGGAGCGTGCGGTGCCACCCCGGATCCGAACCCCGCCGCCGCGGCGGACATAGCCGTAGTAGGCGGCCCCGCGCGCCACCGCGAGATCCAGGTCACCGCCCCCGAGCAGCCGGGCCGGAGGGGCCCCATCGGAGGCCAGCCACTCATTGACCACCTTCAGCACCCGATCGGCAAGCATCCCCGCCTTAAAGACACCCCCGTTGAACAGCACGGCCGTCGGATGCGCGAAGCTGGCGCCGCCCCCGTCCCCGTCGCGGGGGGTGAACCCCGGCAGGTCGGCGGTGGCCCCGCTCTGCATCCCTAGGAAGGCGGCCAAATGCCGGGTGACCGCGGGATCCTGGGCATAGGGAAGGCCGAGCTTGGTGAGGGCGGTGCGCGCACGGGCGGCGGGCCGGGCGCTCGCCGGGACCTCGGGGAAGAAGCCCTCCACCAGGGTGCGCCTGACCTCCTCGCGGGTCAGCTCGGTGCGGAGGCTCCCGCCGATGAGGCGGGTTCCGCGGCTGGGCACCACCACGGGGACGGTCTCCACCGCCTGATCCGTCAACAGGGTCTCCTTCGCCTGGCGGCAACCGTGGGTGAGCGCCTGGACCTGCCAGGGGTCCAGCCCCTTCCCCTCGGCCGTGAGCTTGCCTTTGACCACATGGGCGAGGGCCAGGTCCATGTTGTCACCGCCCAGGAGGATGTGGTCACCCACCGCCACCCGGGTGAGCTCCAGGGAGCCCTCCCGCTCGGTGACGGCGATCAGGGACAGGTCGGTGGTTCCGCCGCCGATGTCGATCACCAGGATCATGTCCCCGACCCTTACCTGGTCCCGCCACGTGCCGGCGCTCTCGTGGATCCAACT
This sequence comes from Bdellovibrio bacteriovorus, assembly GCA_050257475.1. Lineage (GTDB taxonomy): Bacteria > Pseudomonadota > Gammaproteobacteria > Chromatiales > Chromatiaceae > Thiodictyon. The sequence goes on along the minus strand of JBLMWY010000245.1, from coordinate 3,200 downwards.
GTAGAGCGCGGCCTGGGGCTCCTCCAGCAGGACCAGGTTGACCAGGCCCAGGGACTGGGCCGCCTCCGCCGTCAGCTCCCGGGCAGCGGGGTCGAAGGACGCCGGCACCGTGACCGTGACCTCCTGATCCGCCAGATCCGCATCGGGATGCAGGTGGCTCCAGGCATCGCGCAGGTGCGCGAGATAGCGGACCGAGGCATCGAAGGGGGAGAGCCGCGGGACCTCGTCCTCCGGCTCCCCCGGGGGCAGGATGGCGCCGCGCCGGTCGACCCCCGGATGGCAGAGCCAGCTCTTGGCGCTGGAGACCAGCCGGATGGGGGTGCGCGCCCCCACCGCACGGGCCATCTCCCCCAGGATCATTGCCGGCTGACGGTCCCAGGGCAGCGTGAGATCACCCGCGGCGAACTCCTCCGGGTGGGGCAGATAGAGGAACGAGGGCAGCAGCGGGAGCTCCTCCACCGACCCAGGCCCCGTCAATTGGGGCACCCGCATCAGGTCCTGGGCCACCTCGTCCCCGGAGCTGCGGCCGAGGTCCACATAGGACAGGGCGCAGTGGGTGGTCCCCAGGTCGATGCCTACGGCATAGCGCGCTTCGCTCACAGCTCCACCTCCGCGGGCGCTAGAATGCCGAGATCGTGGCCGGAGGCGACCTTGGGCAGGCTCACCGCCGTGACGCGCCAGCCCTGGTGCGTCAGGCGGCCACTGAAGGGCGGCTCCCCGAGGACCCGGCCGGTGAGCCGCACCGCCGAGGCATCGAAGCCTTCGGCCAGGGTCAGGCGAGTCCCCTCGGGCTCGGGGCGGACCGGGGCTAGGGTGAAGTGGCTCCGCAGGGCCTTCCGGCACCCCTCATGGACCACCCGGGCGGCCGCGCCGATCTCAGAGTCGGAGTAGCCGGCGACCTCTTCCTCGAGAAAATCGATGAGCCGCCCGTCCCGCTGGAGCAGGCCCAGGAGCTGCAAGGCGGCGTTGGGCTCGGGCTCCCGGAGCGAGGGTCGCTCGGCACCGCCGACCGGGGACTCGGCCGTTGCCCAGCCGGCCCGCAGCCGTGCTGCCTCGGCCGCGAAGCGCGGGTTCCCCAGGACCCGGCGGAATAGATCCAGCGCGATCAGCAATCGCGCGAAAAGCGAGGGTGGCGATTCGGCCATGGGCGATGCTCCTAGGGTCTGGAGGGGGCGGAATGACGCTGAGCTTCGATCGGAGAGGGCGGGAGCCCGGCTCCGCGGCCGGCCCCTGGTAGCAATGGGGCCTGACCACAAAGCGGGGCCGGTGCTGGGGAGCCGCCATGGTCAGAGCGGCCCCGTGACCTCATTGGGGTGAAGAGTGAATCCATTCGCAAGCCGATGCAATCGTTCATATTCCAATGGGGACATAAACCCCATTTCCTCCCCTTCGGATGAGGGCAGCCGATGAGGACGGCTGGTAAGCGGGTCGGGGTTGAGCGGGGCGAGGCGGTCGGGATGGAGGTCACGCCTGCCGAGCGGCACGAGATGGTCGCCGTCGCCGCCTATTTCCGCGCCGAGCAACGGGGCTTCCTGCCCGGCCATGAGCGGCAGGACTGGTACGAGGCCGCCGCCATTATCGACGCCATGCTCGAGGGCATGCGCAAGACCGGAGCGACCCGCCGCGACTACGAGCGTGTCGGGCTGCGCAACGCCCTGCGCCTCTGGACCGGCTGACCCCGAGGCCGCCCCGTTCCGAGGACGAGCGCTCCCGCCGGCATACCGCCTCTCTCGGCCCACAGGCCGCGGCCAAGGGGCAGATCCCCAAGGGGGCAGTGAGCCGTCTCGTGATGGGGATTGACGGCGAACAGCAGCCGGCCCCCGCTCCGAGAGGCGGAGGCCGAATCCCGCGGCGGAGGTACGGGTGGGGCCCGGAGAGCCCGAGCCGCCGCTGATGGTCCATGGCGTTGAAATCCCCGACGCGAACGAAGGGGCCAGTTTCACGGCTGACCACTGCAGCCAGCGCTCCAGCCAGGGATGGTTCCGGGTCTTGGGCCCTTGGCTCCCGCGCCTGGCTGCCGACGGCCCCTCAGAGCCCCCGGAAGGCGGCGCGGAACGCCACCAGGATGACACGCAGGACGATCCACAGGACCCACAGCACTGCCAGGGCGACCACCCCAACGATGATCTGCACCGGCAGCGGCTGCGCCAGGAGCCACGCCTGGGTGGTGGAGACGAGGGTCAAGACCCTGTCGATGAATTCGAGCATAGGCACCCCATCGAACTGGATTTCCGCGGAGGGGACATGGCCTGCGGCGACGCCGTCTCGCTCCCTTTGATGAAGCGAGTTCGATGGCGACGCCCCTTGGACACCCTGGGCTAGTCGCCGGCCATGGCCGCCCGCACGCAGCGCAGGACGCCGTAGTCGTACTGACCCTGGAAGGCGTCGTAGACGGGCTTGAGCGTCATCGGTGAATCGGGCGGGAGCTGCTCGAAGGCGAATTGGATGGCGCTGATCTCTCCCTCGCTCAGGGCCACCACCTTGCCTAGGGGCAACTCCCCCTCCTCGATGCACCGGGCCAGGTGGCTGTAAACGGTGGTGGTCCTGAGGCCGCGACGCTCGGCGATCTGATCCACCGGGACGCCGGACAGGAGCAACTCCAGGGTCTCGCGCACCGTGCTGGTCAGACCCGCGTCCGAGGCCGGACCTTGTGGCCTCGGCCCGACGTAAAGCGGTGCCTCGGACAGGGGCGGGCAGTCTGCCGGGCGGCCATGCTCGACCGAGTGTCCCGCCAGCACGCCGAGGAATCCGTCCCCATAGCGCTCCAGCTTGACCACCCCGACCCCACTGATACAGGCGAGCTCGGCGCGGTTGCGAGGCCTGTAGGTCACCATCTCCCTCAGGGTCGCGTCGCCGAAGATCACATAGGGCGGCACCCCTTGGTCCTGGGCCAGCTCCCGCCGATGGGCCCGCAGGCGCTCCCACAGCAGGCCAGACTCCGAGTCCAGGGGCGGCTCCCCCGCCGCGGTCCGCGGCCGGCCCGCGGCGCGCCGCCGCTCGGGATCCCGCCGAAGCCAGAGCCGGCGCTCGCCGCGCAGCACCGGACGGCTCTGCTGGGTCAGCTTGAGTGAGCCGTGACCCTCCAGGTCCACCGCCGCCAGGCCGGCCGCCACCAACTGGCGGTAGACGGACTTCCATTGCTCGGCGGACAGCTCCTTGCCGATGCCGAAGGTGCTGATGCGGTCGTGGCCGAAGCGCCG
>JBLMWY010000244.1:0-4219 GCA_050257475.1 Bdellovibrio bacteriovorus | reverse complement strand
GAAACACACGATTTTGCGTCTGATTTATTTCCTCATCCTCTCGCTGCTGTCGGTCCAGATCCTGGCCGACACGTTCACCGGGAAGGTGGTGCGTGTGCTGGACGCGGATACCGTCGAGGTGCTCGCCGACGGGGCAGTCGTACACCGGGTCAGGTTGGCCGGCATCGACGCGCCCGAGGCCAGGCAGTCCTTCAGGACCCGGGCAAAGCAGAAACTCCTGGCGCTCGTGGGTGGCGAGCGGGTCGAGGTTGACTGGCACAAGCGCGACAAGTACAGGCGGATCGTCGGCAAGCTTATTGCCGACGGGCAGGACGTGAATTTGGCGATGGTGCGCAGCGGGAGTGCCTGGTGGTATCGCAAATACGCTGGAGAGCAATCCGTGGTAGACCGGACGCTCTACCGGGCCGCCGAGGACCGGGCCCGCGGGGCGAGGGCCGGGTTGTGGGTGGACTCGACACCGATGGCACCATGGGACTGGAGACACAAACCGGAGCCGGCCGGAGGCTATGCGGTGGAGTGTCCTTGCGGGTCCGGCGATGTCTGCATCGGGAAGCGGGGGGACGGTTCTGCGTGGGGCCACGCGGGTCGAAGAAGTATCTCCCGGCCGAGCGGTAGTTGTGGCCGTGTCCTTCTGCGGTTCCCGCGGAACGCACCGAAGGGCAGGGCTCTTTTTCCTACTGCCCTGCGAACCCGATCACCGCGCCTAGCGTCAGGACCACCGTAGCCCCCGTCCCCAACAGCATCCCAGCCCAGAGCCAAGCCCAAGGGTTGCCCATCCCGGTCGGCGCCGAAGCCTGGGCCTGTCGCGGTGCGGGTGGCGTTGCCAGGACCGGCCCCGTGGCTGGGGCCTGATTCCGCAACAGGGCGACCGTCTGCATTACCACCTGTTGCAGCGCCCCGTTCTGGCCCTCGATCAGGACCTGCACATCCGCCTTCCATGCCTCGTGCAGGGCTTTCTGGTCTTCCAGGAAGGACGCCCGATCCTTGAGGGACACCTGGTCCAGCCAATGGGCCTGAGCCTCGGCGACCTTCTCCAACTGATCAATCGCGTTCCGGGTCGCTTCCCGGATCGCCGCCGCGGCCGGGGCGACCGTCTCCTCAAGGTACCGCCGCAACACCACCTGATTCAGCAGCACCACGGCCACAATCGGGTCCTCGCGGCAGATCGCCATCCCATGGGAGCGGGCAACCTCCGCGATCATGTCCCCTATCAGGTCGTCCCCGCCCAGATCATGGGGCTTGCTCACGCCGAGGCGGCGGCCCTGGACTGAGCCTGGTCCTCACCCAGGGGCAGGGCGTCGAGCTGCGCCCACAGTTCATCGCGGATGCGCTTGATGCGGGTACGGGGCATCAGGTCGAAGCGCTCGATGGCCTCCCCGAAGGTCAGGCGCTGGCGGAGCATTTCCTCGATGTCCTTGCCGAAGGTCGCCTTGGTGCGGGCCGGCAGCAGCACGGTTCCGAGGATGCGGTCGCGGGCCTCATGCAGGAACTTGGTCTCGGCGATGGGCCGGCCCTGGACCTCCAGGGGCCCCAAATGCTCGTTCAGCCACAGGATCAGCGGTACATCCGTCGCTGCCAGCAGGGCCATGGTCCCCTTGATGGTCTCCTCCGCGTCCGGTCCGCCGGCGATCACGGTCTGCACCACCACCTGGTGGCCCAGTTCTGCCAGCAGGGCGAAGACCCCGTTCTCCACCTCGTAGGCCATCAGGGTCTCGAAGCCGTTGCTGCCCACGTCCACCACCACCTGGGCATCCTCCGGCGCTGCGGTGACGATCCCGACCAGGGCATCCAGTGCCCGGGGGTCGATGACATGGTTGTGCGACAGCTTCAGATGGGTCGCCTTGAGCGGCTTGTACTGGAGCAGGGTCGGATTCAGCGTGTCCGTGTCGATGCACGCCACCGCCCGACCGCGGTCCACCAGCCACTGGGCGAAGGCCGCGGTCAGGAAGCTCTTACCGACCCCGCCCTTGCCTTGTAGGGTCACAAACAACGTCGCCATGGATGACTACTCCTGAATCGGAACTTGGGGATCAGGACTCGGGCTCCCCCTCGTCCTTCTTGTTGATGAAGGTCACTTCCGGGCGTGCCGTCGGGTCCCAGTCGAAGGACTTGGGTCCTTGCGGCATCGCCAGCGGGTCGCGGGCCGGGCGATCCCCCGTCTCTGCCGTCCCATTGGGGGCCTTGTCCGCCGCGGTCCTCGCCTTGGTCCCGCCCCCGGCATCCCCTTTCCTACCGCCCTTGGCCGCCTTGGCTCGCGCCCGATAGAAGGCGCTGCGGAAGGTCAGCAGCGAAATGTCGATCCCGCTCTCGCGCAGGGTCTCGACGATCTGCTCGTGGGTCGCCCCGCTCTCGATGGCCGCCTCGATCTTCGGCAGCAAGCGGCGGATCTGAGCCCCGATGGACGGGGTCTGCAGGCGCGCGGCGAGCCGGTCCAGGGCCGCCTCCGCCGCCGCGAGGGGTCCAGCCTCCTCCGGGGGCGTCACCTTGTTGTCAGCCATGAAGCACCGCATGAAATCCGCGTAGGAATCGCAAGAGCGAAGACGATACGCGGCAAAGCCACGCAAAACAAGCGCGACAAGAGAAGAAAAAGAGGCATAATGGCAGCGTCATAGGCGCGAATCACAGCATTACCAGAGCCAATTGAGGGGAAGGGGGCCGAGGGGGAGCTAAGGCAGGATAGGCAAAGTGTCCCACACCCTTGCCCCGGCCGGCCCCAGCCGCCCCGACCCCCACCCCCTCGTCACCGCCGCCACAGGAGCCCTGCTTGCCCAACTCGCCTGTCTATCGCCTGCGCATCGAGCCGCGCCTCAAGCGGCTGATCGACGCGACCCGGGGCAGCGAACCGCTCTCGACCTGGTTGCGCCGTGCCGCCTCCCAGCGGGTGGAAGCCGACCAGGGCCTCGGTCCCGAGCACCTCGCCCGGCTTGGCGAGCACACCGCCCAGCTCCGGGGCTTAGGCGTCAACCTCAACCAACTCGCCCACGCCGCCAACGAGGGCCGCCCAGTCGTGCTCAACCCTCAGATGCTCGCCGCCATCCAGGGCCTCCTGCGCGAGAGCCGGACCCTGCTGGCCGAGATCAAGCAGCGGCTGCCCGAGTGAAGGACTTTCGCATGCGAAAAAACGGCGGGGGAGGGTGGGCATGAGCGCTGCAGCCGACCGCCTGTTCGACGACTATTGGTTCGTCCTGGCCCGCCCTGGCCGTGCCCAGGGTCCGGGTGGCGACCGGGGGCGCCCAGCGCCCCCCGGCCATGCGCAAGACCCTGCTGAACGCGGTCAAGCGCAAACCCCAGGTCATGGTGAAGATCACCAGCTTCGCCCGCTCCCAGGAGGGCCTGGCCGCGCACCTGGACTACATCTCGCGCAACGGCAAGAACGCCGTCTTCGATCCTACGGGGGAGCGGTTCAGCACCATCGGGGCACAGATGGGCCTCGCGGCCCGCGATGCGCTCCAGCATTACGGCGGCGAGCTGGCCGCGGGGCCGATCCCTGAGGGGCCGGTCGGCAAGGGGAAGGGCCGCCCGCGCTCCCGGGTCAGCATGAACCTGATGCTGTCCATGCCCGCGGGGACCGACACCGGGGCCTTCGATCTGGCGGTGCGTGACTTCTTGGGCGAGCAGTTCCGCGCCCATGACCACCTGTTCACCTTCCACGACGACCGCGACCACTACCACGCCCATGTCGTGGTCGGGCTCCAGAGCCATGACGGCCGCTGGCTGAACCCGCGCAAGGGCGACCTCCTGGCCTGGCGCGAGAACTTCGCCGCCAGCCTGGAGCGCCACGGCATCGCCGCCGAGGCCACCCCCGCCTACAGCCGGGGCAAGGCCAAGGACGGCTACCGGCGGGACCTGGAGGAACTGCGCCGGCGCGGCACCCGCGAACGCCCGGACCCCTCGCCAAACTACGAGGCCGAGATCGAGGAGCGCGCCATCCGCCGACGGGCCGACGCCTGGACCCGCATCGCCGCCCACTACACCGAGGCCGGCGACCGCGAGGCGGCGGACGCCATCCGCGACTACGTGGCGGACCACTTCGATCAACCCCCTCGCGACCCCGCTCGCTCAGAGGGCTACAGCCGTTGACCGTGCGCTCTATGGCCAGAAAATCGACAGACAATCCTGACCAACAGTCCTTCGACTTCGGGGATTGGCTCGCCAACCCGACGCGGGTCCCTATTGCGCCAGCGGAGCCTTCCCCATCGCCGCGCTTCGCGCTCGCACG
>JBLMWY010000243.1:0-23077 GCA_050257475.1 Bdellovibrio bacteriovorus | reverse complement strand
GAGCCGGTGAAGCTCGCCGATTACCGCATCGGACTCAACCAGGTCAGCGCCGCGCTCGCCGAGACCAACGAGAACACCTCGGCGGGCTTCCTGGTGGAGAACGACCAGGAATATCTGAATCGAGCTATGGCCTCGGGCGGGTGCACGGCGCGGAGGACATCGCCGGAACCGTAGTGGGCCTGCGCGGCGGGGTGCCGGTGCGCATCGCCGACCTCGGGGACGTGCGCATCGGACCCGCCATGGTGGGGGGCACTGCCTCCGCCAACGGCCATCCGGCCGTGCTGCTGGCGATCCAGAAGCAGACTGGCGTCAATACCCTGGACCTCACCGAGCGCTTGGACCTGGTGCTCTCCGAGCTGCAGGAGGGTCTGCCGGCGGGGATGCGAATCGAGATCCGGCTCTTCCGGCAGGCGGACTTCATTCAGGTGGCGGAGGCCAACGTGGAGGCGGCCTTGCGCGACGGGGCCATCCTGGTGGTGATCATCGTCTTTGCCTTCCCGTGGAGCCTCTCCGGTCACCGCCATCACCGTGCTCGCCATCCCCCCTGTCCCTGCTCGCCACCGTGCCGGTCCTGGAGGCCGTGGGGGCCAGCATCAACACCATGACCCAGGGGGGCATGGCCATCGCCGTAGGCGCCCTGGTGGATGACGCCATCATCGACGTGGAGAACATCGCCCGGCGCCTGCGGGAGGACGCGGCGCGCCCGCCCCTGGAGCGACGCGGCGCCCTAAGGGTGGTGTTCGACGCCACCCACGAGATCCAGGGTTCCATCGTCTTCGCCATCCTCATCATCTGCCTGGTATTCCTGCCGTTGTTCTTCCTCTCGGGGTGGAAGGGAGGCTGCTGTAGCCCCTGGGCCTCGCCCACGTGGTGGCCCTGGCCGTGTCCCTGGTGGTGGCCATCACCGTGACACCTGTGCTCTGCTACTACCTGCTGCCCCGCGATCGTTCGGTGCGCGCGGGACGGGCGCCGCGGCTGGTGACCCTGCTCAAGCGACTCTACGCCCCCCTGCTGGCCGTCACCCTGACCCGCTGCCGCGCGGTGACGGCGAGCTCTCTGGTCCTTCCGGCGGTGGCCCTAGCTGCCCTGACTCAGGCGGGGCAGACCTTTCTGCCAGGCTTTAGCGAGGGCAGCCTCACCATCCTGGCCAACACCCCGCCCGGGACGGCCCTGGAGCGGTCGGACGCCTTGGCCGCCCAGCTCCAGGAGATCCCGCTGGAGCAGCCGAAGGTGGTCGCCACGGCCCGGCACACCGGGCGCACCGAGCTGGCCGAGCACAGCCTGGAGGTGAACAGCACCGAGATCGAGGTGACCCTGGACCTCAAGGGCGCGGGCGGCGGTCGCGATCCGGAGGCGTTTATCGGCGAGCTGCGGGAACGCCTCGCCGGGGTCCCGGGCCTGTCGGTCACCATCGGCCAGCCGATCTCCCACCGGGTGGATCACATGCTCTCCGGAACCCGGGCCAGCATCGCGGTGAAGGTCTTCGGCGACGACCTATACGAGCTGCGGCGCATCGCCACGGCGATCGAGGCGCGCATGTCCGAGGTCCCCGGGGTGGTGGATCTGATGGTCGAGCAGCAGGCGGACATCCCCGTCGTGACCGTCTCGATGCGGCGCGGGGCCATCGCCCGCCACGGACTGCGCGTACGCGACGTCGCCAACGCCATCGAGACCGCCTTTTACGGGCGGGTGCTCTCCAAGGCGCTGGAGGGACAGACCATCTTCGATCTGGTCCTGCGCTATGCTGACGGCGCGCGCGATGACATCCAGGCCGTGCGCGAGACCCTGGTGACCAGGGCCTCGGGGGCGCGCCTGCCGCTCCATGCCCTGGCGGAGGTGCGCCGCGACCGGGGGCCCAACACGGTGAGCCGAGACAACGTTCAGCGCAGGATCGTGGTGTCCGCCAGCGTCGCCGGCCCGGAACTGCGCTCGGTGGCAGACGCCGTTCGGCCGTCCGTCGCGCACGGGGTCGAGCTCCCCGGCGGCTACCGGGTGGAGTACGGCGGCCATTTCGAGAGCGCCGAGCAGGCGACCCGGACCCTGACGATCCTGGGGGCCGGGGTGGTGGCGGGGATCTTCCTGCTACTTTACGTGGCCTTCTACCCCGCCCGGGACGCCACCCTGGTGATGCTGAACCTGCCCCTCGCGCTGATCGGGGGCGTCATCGGGGTCTTCGCGGCCCGCGGGGTCGTGTCTGTGGCCACGCTGCTCGCCTTCATCACCCTGTTCGGCATCGCCACCCGCAACGGCGTCATGCTGATCGCCCATGTCCGCCACCTGGTGGAGGTGGAAGGGGTGACAAGGCTCCCGGAGGCAGTCCGGCGCGGGGCCATGGAGCGTCTGGCACCCGTCCTCATGACCGCGCTCTCCGCCGGCCTCGCCCTGATAGCCCTGGCGCTGGCGGGCGGTGAGCCGGGAAGCGAGATCCAGACCCCTATGGCGATCGTCATCCTCTGGGGGCTCCTCTCCTCCACGGCGCTGAACATGGTGGTGGTCCCCGCGCTCTACCTGCGCTTCGGCGCCCTGACCCGTCGCGCGGCAGCGACCGGGGCCCTTGGGGCAGACACGGCGGGCCCCGAGTTGATCTGAGAACCCATATGACCCAGCCACCAGACCCGCCTTCCCCGCTCGGCGCCGACCCCGAGGGGGGCACCCCGCCCGCGCGACCCACCGCGGCTGCCCTAGCTCGATCCATCAAGGCCTGGGGGGCGGAGCTCGGTTTTCAGCAGGTTGGCATCAGCGACACGGACCTCAGTGCCGCCGAGGCGCGCCTCCACGCCTGGCTCGCCGCCGGGCGCCACGGCGACATGGGCTACATGGCACGGCATGGCGTCCGCCGATCTCGGCCAGCCGCGTTGGTTCCTGGCACCCTGACGGTAATCTCGGCGCGCCTGGACTATCTACCTGAGCCCCAGGCGCATATGGAGGAGGCGCTGGCCGACCCTGCGCGGGCCTTCATCTCCCGCTATGCCCTGGGACGCGACTACCACAAGGTGCTGCGCCGCCGGCTCCAGCGGCTCGCCGATCGGATCGCCATGGAGGTCGGCCCCTTCGGCCACCGCGTCTTTGTGGACTCGGCCCCGGTCTTGGAGAAGCCGCTCGCCCAGAAGGCGGGACTGGGGTGGATCGGCAAGCACACCAATCTCATCAACCACCGGGCCGGGTCCTGGTTCTTCCTGGGCGAGATCTACACGGACCTCGAGCTGCCGCTGGACCGGCCCGCACAGGACCACTGCGGCCGCTGTCGCTCCTGCCTGGATGTCTGCCCCACCGGCGCAATCGTGGCCCCCTATGAGCTCGACGCCCGGTTGTGCATTTCCTATCTCACCATCGAGCACCGAGGTAGTATCCCGGAGCGCCTGCGACCCTTGATCGGAAACCGCATCTACGGCTGCGACGACTGCCAGCTCGTCTGCCCCTGGAACCGTTTCGCCCGACTCGGCCAAGAGCCGGACCTGCTGCCGCGCGGCCAGCTCGACACCGCCACCCTCCTGGAGCTCTTCGCCTGGGACGAGGCCACCTTTCTGCGGCGCACGGAAGGGACCGCGATCCGACGCATCGGTCATCGCACCTGGCTTCGCAACCTGGCCGTCGCCTTGGGGAATGCGCCGGGTGCGCCCGGGATTCGGCTGGCCTTGGCGGCGCGCGCCGAGCATCCCGACCTCCTGGTGCGCGAGCACGTGTACTGGGCGTTGCGGCGGCATGGGAGTGTTTAACAGCCAATCTCCCAGCCCCCACCGCGGTGTTAACCCGGCGTCACGGTTTGGGATAAACTCAAGCCCACCTGGCAGGTCGGGGCTGCCACTCAATCAGTCGGCCCTCGCAATACTCGGCGGGACCGGCTCCATGGATCCCATGCTATGCCCTATTTTGTCTACAAGATCACAACGCCGCGGGAACTGACCCATATCGTAACCCTCGACAAGTACCAAGCGGCCCGCGCCGAGGTTCGGGCGCGACGCCAGGGCGCGGAGCCTGGGGTCGAGTATCGGCTGGTCTTCGCCAAGCAGATGGCCGAGGCAGAGAAGCTCCTGTCCACGCCAAGGGACGAGCGGGTCATCGGTGAGGACTGACCCGCGCACCGCGCGGTCACGCGTAAGCAACCGATTCAGCGAATGACGACAACCCCCGGTAGCCGCGTCTCTATGTCCAACCCTCCGATCGGTGGTGCGGCCACGCGACGCCGTTACGACGCCCTCGTCGAGCAGTGTCGCGGCAAGATCCACGCCTACTGCGATCGGCGGCTCGCGGAGCTGTTTCAGAACGCCGGCACGGCCCTGCTTGAGTTTGCCGAGCGCGCGGAGAGCAACGCCGTCCAGAGTCGCTTCTTCGAGGCCATGGGCCAGCTTAGCCGGCGCCGCGGCGACATCGAGCACGGCTTTCGCCAGGAGCTGAATCGCGGTTTCGATGGGCTTGCCGCTGGCCGCGGGGTCCAGGACCCGTCGCAGCAAGCGGACCTTGCGGGGGTAGAGCTGGCCCTGGTCGAGGCGGACGAGATGGAGGAATCGGTCGCCGCGGAGAACCTGATCCTTCGCGCCAACGCCGACTGCTTCCCCCAACTCTATGCGCTGAGCCTGCGGCTCGGTGCCATTACGGGCGGCCACAAGCTCAAGGACGCGGAGATTCCGGGCGGCCCCAGCCATCTGGTGCAAGCCTTCCGGCAGGCCCTCGAGGGTTTGGATGTGGAGGTGCGTGTCAAGGTCATCCTCTACGCCCTGTTCGACAAGTTCGTCTTGAAGCCCGTCAAGACAACCTACGACGAATACAACACCCTCTTGGCCGACGCCGGCATCCTGCCAAGCCTGAAGCCCGTGCCGGTCGGTCAGGGACGCGGACAACCGGCGCCGCCAGCCACTAAGGGCCGTTCCGAGACCACAGAAGCCAAGGAGGCCGCGCGAGACACGCCGGCCGGGACGCCGAGTCAGCCGCCGGCGGGTGAACCCGCGCAGCCCCAGTCCCTGGGTGCGGAGCTCTTCGACGCCATCCTCGAGCTGATGGCCAACCGGCGTCCGGGGCAGGCGCGGGCGCGCGGTGTAGGACATGCGGCTCCCCAGCCGACAGCCCAGGAGGCGGCGCTGCAGGGCCAGCAGCTTTTGTCCGCCATCTCCGCCGTCCAGAGCCAGCGCACGCCCCAAGCCGTGTCCACGGCAGTCGCCGAGGCGGTCCAGTTCCCAAACCTCGAGGTCGATACCGCTTTCGTACAGCGGGTCAAGGACGCCCTGAGCCTGGAGCGGGAGCAGATCCTGGGCGCCATCGATCGGGACAAGCTATCCCCGATGGACGCGGACCTCATCGATCTGATCGGCATGCTCTTCGAGTACATGCTCAACGATCCGGTCCTGCCCAACGTTGCCAAGGCCCTGCTCAGCCACCTCCACACCCCCTACCTCAAGGTCGCCCTGATCGATCGGCGGCTGCTGGTGGACAGCCGGCATCCCGCCCGACAGCTCCTCGATCAGATGGTGGAAGCCGGCAGCCTGTGGGTAGAGGAAGGTAACCCGAGCCGTGGAATTTTCCCCATGATGCAACAGGTGGTGGATCGGGTTCTACAGGAGTTCACCGACAACGTGGGTCTGTTCGATGAGCTGCTCGCTCTCTTCGAGGAGAAGATGCGCGAGCAGCAACGCCGCACCGATACCACCGAGCAGCGCACCCAGGAGGCCGCCCGGGGCCGCGAGAAGCTCACTCTGGCCAAGCAGCGCGCGGCTCGCGAGATTCAGACCCTGATGAGCCGCCACCCGGTGCCCCCGGCCGTGGGGGCCTTCCTGTCCCAGACCTGGCTGGACCATCTGACATTCATCTTGCTGCGTGACCCCGAGCAGGACCAGGGGAGCGCCTGGCGGAGAGCGGGAGGGGTAATGGAGCAGCTCGTTGCGCTGTTCGACCCCAAAGCCAGCACCCAGGCACGGAATGCACGCCTGGCTACGCTGCCCAAGCTGCGGGACGACATCGCTGCCACCGCGCAACGGCTGGGACGTTTCAGCAGCGCCAGTGTGGTGGCCCTGCTGGCGCTGTTGGATGCCCCCCAGGACTGGAAGCTCAGGTCCCCGGACGAGTCCGAGAGCGCGCCGCGGGAGTCGTTTGCCTTCGCCGCCGGCACCCCGGTTCCCCAGATCACGACGGCGTCCTCCTTGGACGAGGAGCTGACGGAGCCCGAGCGTCAGATGGTGGAGCGGCTACGGCGCCTGCGCTTCGGCACCTGGTTCGAGTTTTCCGGCGCGCCCGGCAGCCCGGCGCGGCGCATCAAGCTGTCCTGGATGAGCCCCCTGACCGCAACCTGCATGTTCGTCGATCGGGCCGGCATGCAGGCGGAGATCAAGGGCCTTCGGGACCTCGCTCAGGAGATCCTGGCCGGGCGCGCCAGGGTTATACCCAAGCCGAAGCACCCCTTCATCGACCGCGCCCTGGTATCGATCCGCAAGATGCTGCAGGCTGGGGATACGTCCGGCCAGGTCCCGCAGAGACCAACACCGATCTAGGGCCCCTTCGGTTTCGGCGCTCTGGCCCAATCGAGCGCAGCCGCGCCGCACCGGTCGCTGGGCCGCCCTCATCGGGCCGTCATGAGGACCCGAGACCCTTGCTCCCCCCACAAATGGCGGAGCACGATACGCACATAGTTCTGGGTCTCGCTATAGGGGGGGATACGCCGCCCGTACTTAATTACGGCGTTCTCCCCGGCGTTGTAACCGGCGAGCGCCAGGCGTAGATCCTGGTCGAACATGTCCAGAAGGTCCCGCAGATACGCCGCCCCACCGCGCACATTCTCCGCCGGATTGAAGCTGTCCCTGACGCCGTAGCGCGCCGCGGTGCCGGGCATGAGCTGCATCAGTCCCTGGGCACCTGCCGAGGAGACGGCTGTGTGGTCGTAGGCGGATTCGGCGCGGATCACCGCGTGGATCAGCTCCGGCGCCAGGTTATAGCGCCGCGCGTTGGCGGAGATCAGCCGCTCGAAGCGCGCCCGGCGCTCCTCGAGGCGTATGCTCGGACGCTCCTTGGGAGTCAGGCTCGCCAGCCGCTGCTGGTTCTCCTTGATCAGCTTGCGGGATTCGCGCTTCCACTCCAGCTTGTACTTGCTGCCCCGCAGGGGCGCATCCGTGAAGTACGTGTTGCCTTTCGCGTCCACGTACTTATAGACATCGGCGCTTGCCTCCAGGGCACCGAGCACCAAAACGAGCGCCATCAGCACCAGAGTCGTTCTGGACATCGCGACCTCCCCCGTAAAGTCTGCGGGTCCACCCCATCGCCCCGGCTCCGAATGGGGGAGCGCCCCAATCCGCAGCCCTCGCGAACGGCACCCCCAGGGCCAGCCCTTGGGATCCGAGGCCCCGCCACTTAGCGAGAGCTTCCCCTCCCGCCCCACAAATCACATAGACGCCGACGATTCACGGCCAGCCACTGCACGCTGATGATAAGGGTCGCCGCGGTCAGCATCCCCCGACCCAGATCACGAATCGCGGCGCTCAGGTCGAGGCAGACGATCTCGGTCGACTCGCCTTCGTCCCGACGGCCCCCGTTGGTGGCCAGGGAGCGAGCATCCACGGCGCCGCAAAAGAGATCCACGCGCTCGTCGCTGACCCCAGGGCTGGTGTGGCAGCTCAGGATGGGCTCCAGGTCACCGATGCGGCACCCCGTCTCCTCCCAGGCCTCCCGACGAGCGGCGGCCTCGGGAGATTCCCCCTCATCGATCACGCCCCCCGGCGGCTCCAAGAGCCAGGCGCCGCTCGCCGCCCCCAAGGCGCCGATCCGAAACTGCTTCACCAAGACGATCCGCTCGGTCGCGGGATCGAATGGAAGCACGGCCGCCGCCCGCAAGCCCTCGATCCGCTCCCGATAGAGGGGCTCGTCCGAGCATCCAGCCGAGGCCCCGATCCTCAGCCGGTACTGAGCGAGACGCAGGAAGCCTGTATAGGCAGCGTCGTAGCCAATGATCTCAACCCGATCTTCCGCGCGAACATTAGCATCGTTTACGCCGCAGGGGAACACCCGAGGACCTCGGAAAGGCATCCGAAAAAGTTAAAGCTCATTCAAGCTGCGCCTTAGAAGTCAATACTTTTCGCTAATGACGACAGTTTCTTATCATTATTTCCTCATATGCAGAAATAACTTTTGCGGAGCATGAACTGGCACACATCCCTCACCCTCTCGCCATTGCTTTTTTTTAATCCCTGCCTATAATCCAGCGCACCATCAGATGCGTTCAATGTCCGGGGGGAACATGAACCGAAGGTACTTCTTAGGGGCGGCCCTGTCCGCCGCCGCAGCGCCCGTGTTTGCAAAGAAGAATGCAGAGAAGCCGCGCGTTCTGTCGCTCCATCACCTGCACACCGACGAGCGCATCTCTGTCACCTATCGTATCGGCGACCGCTATCAGCGCGGCGCCTTGGCCAAGCTCAACCACTTCCTGCGGGATTTCCGCACCGGTGATGCCGTCGCGATTGATCCGCAGCTCTTCGATCTGCTCTACGACGTGAAATGCTGCCTGGGGGATACGGGCGCTCGCTACGAGGTGCTGAGCGCCTACCGCTCTCCGCAGACGAATGCCATGCTCCGGAGCACCGGACACCGAGTGGCCCGCAACAGCCTCCACCTCTCGGGACGAGCCATGGATGTCCGATTCTCGGACCTCTCGACCCAGAAGATCCGTGACGCCGCTCTGACTGTCGGCCGCGGTGGTGTGGGCTACTATCCCAGTGCCAACTTCGTGCATCTCGACACGGGAACCGTGAGGCGCTGGGGGGCCTGAGAACCCTCCTTCCAGCCCGATCCGATCAACGCCTGCCCCCCCGGGGCGCCAGGTCCGCCGGGCGCCCCGGGGTTCATTGGGCCCCCGCGGTCCGCCGAATGGCCAGCTTCAAGCAAGGACGCGAAATTCCACGGTTTGGGCAGGGATGTCAACCCCGCGCAGCGCTAAACAAAGGTGGGTGTCGAGGCCCGGCTCGCCCTTGAGCCGCAGTCGGGTCTCCAGGGCCAGGTCCGGAATCAGGATCACATCCTTGCGTTCCTCCTTCGCGACCAGAATCCCCTCGCCCCGCCAGTGGGGATGCTCCTTGAGGTAGATGAGCTTCCAGTGGAGGTTAGAGAGCCGCTCCGCCCGCCTTACCGCCGCCGACCCCAGCTCCGCCTCGGCGATCCGCTGCGTAACCTCCTGCTCCGTGAGGGGCATACGACCCACCAGCCAAGCCCGTAGCTGCTGGTGCACCAGCAGGTCCGCATAGCGACGCAGGGGACTGGTCGCCCGGGTATAGCGGTTGAGGCCCAATCCCGCGTGGGGCTCCGGGCTCGCGACCAGACGCGTGGGCCTGAAGGTGCGCCGCCGGGCGTACATGGCCGCAAGCCCCCGAGCTTGGGGCCCTGTTGTTGCCTCCCCGGGCGCCTGGGACGCGAAGGGGATCGCAATGCCCCGATCGAGACAGTAGCCCGCCACGGCCTCCCCCGCCAGGAGCATGGCGTCGGCCACCAGGGTGCGGCTGAGCAGCCGCAGCACAGGCCGGATCACCACCTCGCCGTCGATCACCCGCACACTGACCTCAGGCAGATCGAGGCTGGTAGCACCCGCGGACTCGCGCCGCGCACGCACGCGCTCTCCGAGCATCCGCAGACCCGCGAAAGGCTCCTCGGCGAGACGCAGCTCCACCTCCTCGTAGGTCAGGCGCTGGGCGCGGATCCAAGTCCGATGGACCTCCACGTCGTGGGGCTCGCCCCGATCATCGACGCGCATCGCGATCGATAGGGCCGGGGACACCTCGTGCAGCCCCAGGCCCAGCCCCTCGGTGATTGCCACCGGAAGCATGTTGACGATGCCCTCGGGGGCGTACAGGTTGGATCCTCGTGACCGGGCCTCGCGCTCGATCTCACCCGCCGGGTGCACCAGGGCGGCCACGTCGGCCACGTGCACCCAGAGACGATCGCCCTCCAGGCTCAGGGCATCGTCCGGGTCCTGATTGCCCTGGTCGTCAATGGCAAAGGCCGGGAGCCCGGTGAGATCGAGTCGCTCCTCTTCGGGCAGGCTGGGTACCGGCAGCTCCGGGTCCTCCGTCGCCACGCCACAACGGGCCGGATAGGGGTTGTGCCGCTCGTTCCAGTAACCGACCTGGACCAGGGCGCGATGGGCGTTCTCGGAGGACTCCTGGTACCCGAGCGCCTGCAGAATGCGGCTGTGCTCGCTGCGCCCCAGGGCCAGCCGCTCCACCTCTTGGAGCCGGGGCCAATCCTGACGCTCCGGGGCGGCCGCGGCCATGCGGTCGAGGAAGCTCTTCCATTCCTGCTCGGCCGCCGCGCGTGCCGCCCGGTCAGCGCGATCCCGCTCCACCTCGGCCCGGGGACGTGCCTGGATCGCCGATGGGACACCAGAGAACCGCAGGCCTTCGGCCACCAGCTGCCAGGCGGCCCAGGCGGTAGCCGGCGTGAAGGCCGAGTAGGTAAGCTCGGCCAGCTCCCGCAGATCGGTCTCGCCCCCTTCGAGCAAGGCCCAAGCCTCGTCCGGCTCACCCCGCTGGGGACTCAGCTCGTCGAGGCTGCGCAGTGGGCCTGGATGCAGCAGCTCCAGGTCCTTGGCCCGCACCCGCTTGGTATCGCCCCCTTCCAGCTCGATCTCAATCTTGTCGCCGACGCGCAGGACCCGCGCAGGTTTTACCTTGTACAGGACCAGGCTGTCCGCGGGCGGACTTGGTTGATGGCTGGACAAGGGGCTTCTATCTCCATCTACGACGCTAGGATGCCCGCGTTCCTGACTGGGTGAAGGCAAGGCCCCCAACGCAGCTCCGACGCGGTCTTCCGGTATCATAACCGCAAGTCAGGCACGGCTTCGGCGCCCGCAACGCCGCGGCTGCCTTCCCGGCCCTTTCCTGGAGCAAAGATCCCATGAATCCCCAATGGCAAGAGTTCCTCATAACCCGTGGCGCCGAGATCTCGCCGGACAGCGGTGTGCGCTTCGCCGGCCCTGGAAACGCGCCACTCGGCGAGCCCGGAGACTGCGCCCTCTTCGATCTCTCCCACCTGGGCCTGATCGCGGTGAGAGGCGAGGACGCCGAGTCCTATCTCCAAGGTCAGCTCACCAACGACATCCGTGAGCTCTCCCCAACCCACAGCCAGCTCAGCAGCCATTGCAGCCCCAAGGGCCGCATGCTGGCCAACTTTCGGGTCCTGAGGCTCGGCGACACCATCTATCTGCAACTGCCCCGGGAGCGGGTCCCCGATAGTCTCAAGCGGCTGAAACTTTACGTCCTGCGCGCCAAGGTCACCCTAGAGGACGCCTCCGACACCCTCGTCCGCATCGGGATCGCGGGCGAATGCGCCGCATCGGCCCTGGCCCGTCTTGGGCTGGGGATCCCCGATCGCGAGGAGGATCTGGCGACCACCAACGGGGTCAGCGTTCTGCGCCTACCCTCCCCCGCCCCGCGCTTCGAGCTCATCGGCGAGGTCGCGCTCCTGACCGAGCTTTGGGATGGGCTCGCCCAGGTCGCCGTCCCCAGCGATCGAGACCTCTGGGCCCTGCACGACATCCGGGCCGGCATACCCCATGTCTTCCAAGAGACAGTCGAGGCCTTCGTGCCCCAGATGGTCAACATGCAGCTTATCGACGGGGTCAGCTTCACAAAGGGCTGCTATACGGGGCAGGAGGTGGTGGCGCGGATGCAGTATCTGGGAAAGCTCAAGCGCCGCATGTATTGGGCGGAGGTCGAGAGCGACGCCCCGCCCCGCCCCGGCGACGAGCTCCACGCCCCCACCAGCACCTCGGAGCAGGCCAGCGGCCGGGTGGTCGATGCCCGGCCAGCGGGGCCCGGGCGCTGCGAGCTGCTGGCGGTGGTGGAGATCGAGGCCGCCGAGGGCGGTGAGGTCCGGCTCGGGGGGCAGGGTCCGCTCCTGCGGCTGCGACCGCCGCCCTACGGGTTTCCTCAGGGCTAGAGTCCTCCCGGGGGGAGGCCCACCCCGGGCGTTAATCCTCCGGCCGCAGGTGGGGGAACAGGAGCACGTCGCGGATCGAAGGGGAATCGGTCAGGAGCATCACCAGCCGGTCGATGCCGATCCCCTCTCCCGCCGTGGGCGGCAGACCGTACTCCAGGGCGCGGATGTAATCCGCATCGTAGTACATGGCCTCCTCGTCCCCCGCCGCCTTCTGCTCCACCTGATGACGGAACCGCTCCGCCTGATCGTCAGGGTCGTTGAGCTCCGAGAACCCATTGGCCATTTCCCGCCCGGCCACGTAGAGCTCGAAGCGGTCGGTCACCAGGGGATTGGCGTCGTTGCTGCGGGCGAGTGGCGAGATCTCGGTCGGGTATTCGGTGATGAAGGTGGGCTGCAGCAGCTTGGCCTCCCCCGTCTGCTCGAAGATCTCCACCTGTAGCCGGCCCAGGCCCCACTCCTCCTTCACATGGACGCCGAGGTCCCTGGCCAGGGCACGTGTGGCCGCGAGGTCATCGAGCACCAGGGCCTCGACCCCTGGATTGAAGCGCAGCACCGCCTCCCGCACCGACAGGCGCTGGAAGGGCAGCGCGAGATCCAGCTCAATCCCCTGGTAAACCAGCCGGGTGGTGCCTAGCACCGAGACCGCGAGGCGTCGCAGCAGGTCCTCGGTCAGGTCCATCAGATCCCGATAGTCCGCATAGGCCTGATAGAGCTCCAGCATGGTGAACTCGGGGTTGTGGCGGGTGGATAGCCCCTCGTTCCTGAAGTTGCGGTTGATCTCGTAGACGCGCTCGAATCCGCCCACCACCAGACGCTTGAGATAGAGCTCCGGGGCGATCCGCAGGAACAGGTCCATCCCGAGGGCATTGTGGTGGGTCACGAAGGGCCGCGCCGCCGCCCCGCCCGGGATCGGCTGCATCATGGGGGTCTCCACCTCCAGGAAGCCGCGCTGGTTCAGGTAGTCGCGGATGAACTGGATGATGGCGGTGCGGATTCGGAACGTGGCACGGGTGGACTCATTGACGATCAGGTCCACGTACCGCTGGCGGTAGCGGGTCTCCATGTCCGAGAGCCCGTGCCACTTCTCGGGCAGCGGGCGCAGGGCCTTGGTCAGAAGCCGCAGTGACTCGCAGCGAATCGAGAGCTCGCCGGTCTTGGTCTTGAACAGGGTCCCCTCTGCCGCCAGGATGTCCCCGACGTCGAAATCCCGCTTGTAGGCGGCATAGGCCTCCTCCCCAAGCTGCTCGCGCTGGATGAAGAGCTGGATGCGCCCGCTCATATCCTGGAGGTGGGAGAAGCTCGCCTTGCCCATGACGCGCCGGCTCATGAGCCTTCCGGCGACCTGCACCCGGATGGCCTGGCCCTCCAGCGTCTCGGCATCGGTGCCACCGTGGGCGTTGCGCAGGTCCTCCGCCAGGGCATCCCGTCGGTAGTCGTTGGGGAAGGCGTTTCCCTGGGCCCGGAGCTCGGCTAGCTTTTGCCGCCGCTGGGCGATCAGCTTGTTCTCGTCCTGGTGCTCGGCCGCCGCGACCTGGGCCGCCCGATCACCGCCCGCGCTCGGGTCGCTCATCTCAAAGATTCTCCGTGCCGCTAGAGCCCGCTCTTCAGGCTGGCCTCGATGAAGGGGTCCAGATTGCCGTCGAGCACCGACTGGGTGTTGGCAATCTCAACATTGGTGCGCAAGTCCTTGATACGGGATTGATCCAGCACGTAGGAGCGGATCTGGCTCCCCCACCCGATATCCGACTTGCTGTCCTCCACCGCCTGCTGGCTGGCCTGGCGCTTCTGCATCTCCAGCTCATAGAGCTTCGCCTTGAGCTGGCGCATCGCCTGGTCCTTGTTCTTGTGCTGGGAGCGGTCGTTCTGGCACTGCACCACGATCCCCGTGGGGTTGTGGGTGATGCGCACCGCCGACTCGGTCCGGTTCACGTGCTGGCCGCCGGCGCCGCTGGCACGGTAGACGTCGATGCGCAGATCCGCCGGATTGATCTCAACCTCTACGCTGTCGTCGATCTCCGGGGATACGAAGACCGCCGCGAACGAGGTGTGACGGCGGTTTCCGGAGTCGAAGGGGGACTTGCGCACCAGGCGGTGCACCCCCGTTTCGGTGCGCAACCAGCCGAAGCAGTAATCCCCCTCGAAGCGGATGGTCGCGGACTTGATCCCCGCCACCTCACCGGGGGAGACCTCCATCAGCTCAGTCTTGAAGCCTCTGCGCTCGCCCCAGCGCAGATACATCCGCAGCAGCATCTCCGCCCAGTCCTGGGCCTCGGTGCCCCCGGAGCCGGCCTGGATGTCTACGAAGGCGTTAGCCGCGTCCATCTCCCCGGAGAACATGCGCCGGAACTCGAGCTTCGCCACCCGTTCCTCGAATCCGCCGAGGTCATGGGCCAAGTCGCTCAGGGTCGCCTCGTCGGACTCCTCGGCGGCGAGCGCCAGCAGACCATCCGCGTCGGTGAGCCCCGCGTCGAGCTCGTCCATGGTGACGACCACCGCCTCCAAGGCGGCTCGCTCCTTACCCAAGGACTGTGCCCGCTCGGGATCGCTCCAGATCTGGGGGTCCTCCAGCTCCCGCAGGACCTCGGTCAGTCGATCCTTGCGCTCGGCGTAGTCAAAGATACCCCCTGAGGGACTCGACGCGCCCCTTCAAGTCATTGATCTTGTGCGCGATTGGATTGATGTCCAGCATGGCGGATCCTCACTTGAGCAAGCGGGTAAGTATAGCCAGAGGGACTGGCACCGCGCCATCGCCGCGCGTGCTTGTCAGCACCATGACGGAGAGACCCCATCGCTCGCCGGTCGTCTATACTTGGCCCCGAGGCAATCAACCGTATCCGACCCCAACCATGGCACGTCTACCGCGATTCGTCTTGCCCGGTTATCCCCAGCACGTCATCCAGCGCGGCAACAACCGTCAGCAGATCCTCCTCGAGGAGCAGGACTACTGGTTCCTGTGGGAGAAGATCGGCGCCGCGGCGGACAAATTTCAGTGTCAGGTCCATGCCTACGTGCTGATGCCAAATCACTTTCATCTGCTCCTGACCCCCTTGAGCGAAGATGGCATCGGCAAGCTGATGCAGTACGTCGGGCGCTACTACGTGCAGTTTTTCAACGGCCGCTACGACCGCACCGGCACCCTGTGGGAGGGACGCTATCGCGGCACCCTGGTGGATCCGGCCAACTATCTGCTGGCCGTGAGCCGCTACCTGGAGTCGAACCCGGTGCGCCACGGGTTGGTGAAGGAGCCCGGCGACTACGCATGGTCGAGCTATGGAGCCAACGCCCTTGGAAACGATGATCCCTTGGTCAAGCCCCACCCGGTCTACGAGAAGCTGGGACGCAGCCACAAGGCACGCCAGGCCGCTTACGCAAAGGGGTTCGCCACGCCGCCAGACGAGGCCCTAGTGACCCGCATCCGCGACGCCACCAACAAGGCCTGGGTGCTGGGGGATGCGGCCTTTTGCCAGGAGGTGGAGCAGCAGCTCAACCGCCGCACCTCACCGCGACCCCGCGGGGGTGATCGGCGCTCCGCCGCCTATCGCCGGGCCACGGGCCGTCTCTGAGCCCAGATGGGCGAGCCCAGGCCCGAGCTGCGCCGCCCCGCGCTTGACGAAGAGTCCCTGACGGCGGAGCGGTGCCACATCCTCGAGACCTGGAACCGGCCGGAGGATCCCGATCTGTCGGTCGCTCGCGCCCGGGTCGAGCCCGGCGTCACCACCCGCTGGCACAGGCTCCAGGGGATAGGCGAGCGCTATCTCATCGTCTCCGGCCAGGGCATCGCGGAGGTGGAGGGGATGGATTCCACCACCGTCCGGCCCGGCGACCTGCTGTACATCCCCCCGGGGAGCGCCCAGCGCATCCGCAACAACGGCGCCGAGGACCTGATCTTCTATGCCCTCTGCAGCCCCCGGTTCCAGTGGTCCGCCTACGAGGATCTGGACGACTCAGGTAACCATTAGGCTGGTCATCCCGCGCGACCACTGGCGTTCATCCATCCGCTGCGGTGACCTGCCAATGTCCCTCCGTCGACCCAGCCCGGACGGGTCAGGCCGCGGTACTGGCGCCGCCTCCCTAGCCCTTGGGGCGCGCATTGCTCTCGGACGGATTGGGTCGACACCTCGGGATCCAAGGCCGAGCGCTTTCATCCGCAATCGGGCCGTGACATCCTGTCGTCTCGACCCCCCGCTAAGCCGATCCGCCCCATGCAGGCCGACATTGAACCCGCGAGCAAGAGGCGCGACCCGATCTCGGAGGTCTTTCATCTCTACGACCCGCCGCTATGGCTCGTGACCGCCCGCCATCAGGACCGGCGGGGAGGACTCATCGCCACACTCGCGGTGCGCGCCTCCATCGTCGCGCAGATCCCCCGCATGGTGGTCGGGATCGCCAAGCACCACCACACCTGGGGCCTGATCGAGGACAGCGGTGCCTTCGCCCTGCACCTTCTGCGGGCGGACGACCTGGAGGCGGTGTGGCGATTTGGCCTCGCGAGCGGGCATACGCAAGACAAGCTCGCGGGGCTCCCAGAACGGCACTCCCCCGCTGGCAACCCGCTCTACCCGCAGGCGCTGGCCTGGCTCGATTGCCGAGTGGAGGAGCGGATGGACACGGGCGACCGAACCCTCTACCTCGCGCAGGTAACAGGCGGCGCTCCCCTCACCCAGGGGACCGCCCTCAGCGTCGGGATGCTGCTCCGGAACGCCCCCCAAGAGTGGCTCGCCGAGCTGGACCGCCTCTATCGCACCGACCAGGCCTTGGACAGCGCGGCCATCCTGGCCTGGCGCCAGGCACGGCGCAACGCCTAGCAACAGCGGTGGCACAGCCCAGACAAATCCGCATTTGCATTAAGTTAGTTACACGCGTCTCCTTGTGTTCTATCTCTGCGAGGAATCGAATCTCCGCGCCAGACCCCATGCCCATCATCGACCTGACCCTCCCCCGGGACGCCCTCCCCCGTCCCATCCTGGATGCCCTCGCCCGGGACCTGATCGGCGCCCTGCTTCACTGCGACCTAGCCCGTGGCAACCCCCGGGCCGAGGCCATGAACTGGGTCTACATCCATACCCACGATCCCCAGGACCTGATCGTCGGTGGAGCCGCGGGCTCTGGCGGCCGCCCGCACTATCGGGTGGACGTGACGCTCATGGCCGGGGCCATGCAGTGCGCCGAGCGCGAAGAGATTGCCCGATCGATGACCGCCGCCGTCCTGGCGGCGGAGGGCGGGGCCATGAATCCGCTGAATGCCGCTCGGGTCTGGGTCCTGTTCCACGAGATCACCGACGGTCACTGGGCCGCAGGGGGCCGGCTCTATCGGCTCGACGAGGTCAAGCGCCTTGTCGCCGGCGATCCACATGCCCCCACCAGCGAGTAGACCCCGATGAATCTTCCGAGGCACAAGACGCGCATCGTCGCCACCATCGGCCCCGCCTCCGCGGACCCACAGATCCTGCGCGCCATGGTCCTCGCCGGACTCAATGTGGCGCGCCTTAACTTCTCCCATGGCTCGGAGGACTATCATCGCGGGCTGATCCAGACCATCCGAGCGGTCAGCGCCGAGACGGGGCGGCGGGTCGCCATCATGGGCGACCTCCCTGGCCCCCAGATGCGCATTGGGGACCTCCTGGAGGAGCCCATCGAGCTCCAGCGCGACGACACCATCACGCTCACAACCCGCGAGCTCAAGGGCGACGCCCGGCGGGTGAGCGTGAGCTTCCCAGCCCTGCCCGCCGCCGTGCGCGCCGGCGACCGGCTCTATATCAACGATGGCTTCATCCTGCTCAAGGTGCTGGAGGTGCGACAGGAGGAGGTCCTGTGCAGCGTGCGGGTCGGCGGTGAGCTGCGCTCCCGCAAGGGGCTCAATCTGCCGGGGATCAATCTCGGGATCAGCGCCTTCACGGAGCAGGACCGCGCCTGGCTGGCCTTCGCCGCCGCCAACGGGGTGGATGCGTTGAGCCAGTCCTTCGTGGCCGGTGCCGCGGATATGGAGGCGGTGCGCGGCGCCGCCGCGGAGCTCGACTACCAGCCCTTCCTGATCGCCAAGATCGAGCGGTCCGAGGCCCTCGCCAACCTGGACGCCATCTTGACGGCGAGCGACGGCATCATGGTCGCCCGTGGGGATCTAGGAGTGGAGATCCCCATCGAAGAGATTGCGCTCACCCAAAAGCGCATCGTGGCCCGGGCCAACCGGGCCGGAAAGCCGGTGATCACCGCCACCCAAATGCTCGAGTCCATGGTTCAGGTACGGCGCCCCACCCGCGCCGAGGCGACCGATGTAGCCAACGCCATCCTGGACGGCACCGACGCGGTCATGCTCTCGGCCGAGTCGGCCATGGGGACCTATCCCGTGGAGTCAGTCACCATGCTGGCCGGCATCGCCGCCGCGGTGGAGCCCCAGCGCCCCCGCCGGCGGGTGGCGGAGGTCATCGGAAGGGCCGAGGACGGCCCGCCCCGGGCCGTGGACCTGATCGCCGAGAGCATCTTCCACACGGTCGACCGCATCCAGCCTTGGGCAGTGATGGTGCCCACCCGCAGCGGCGCCACGGCCCGCAACGTCGGGCGCTTTCGGCTCCCCGTGTGGCTGGTGGCCCTCTGCCCCAGCGAGGCCACTTGCCAGTCGCTGCAGTTCTCCTACGGGGTGCACGCCCTCAAGGTAGACCAGGACCGGGCCGACTGGGGCGATTTCGTGCGCCAGTGGCTGGCGGCCCAAGGTGTGACGGAAGGGCTCGCCATCCTCGCCCAGGGCCCCTCCGAGCAGAGCCCCTGCGGCAACCACCGCATGGAGATCGTGGAGCTGGACCCCCAGCACAGGGCCTGTGGCCGGCTACCCGGAGGCTGACCACTTGGTGGCCGCCCACCGGCCCTGGATGACCCACACCGTCCCGAGCGTCCAGGCAGACAAGGGCCCGACTCGGCGCGCTCGGACGTCCGCCGAGCTTCGGCGACTCGGCGGATACACTGGCGGCAGTTACCCCGGAACCGATGGCCCAGGCGCGCCCCGAACTGCTCCCCGAATTGACGCACCGGAGCGCCCTGGCTAAACTTCCGACCTTCACCAGGGGCGCGTAGCTCAGCGGGAGAGCACTGCCTTCACACGGCAGGGGTCACAGGTTCAAACCCTGTCGCGCCCACCATATTTTTGAATGGCTTAGGCCTTTCCTCCCCGAATCACTCTCAACCCAACGTGACCAGATCGTGACTCACTTACCCCGCTCCGGGGAGTGTCACCGTCCGTCCTTGCTTCCAACCGCGCGACCGCTGCCCGAACATTCTCCGGCGCCAAATGTGTTTAGCGTTCCGTCATCCGGATCGTGCTGTGGCCAAGAAGGTCTCGAATTTCGGTCAGCGTCACGCCCGCCAACACCAGCCAGGCTGCACAGGTGTGGCGCAGGTCGTGGATCCTAAAATCCCTGATCCCCACGCGTCGGAATGCTGTCGCCCAGCTCCGTTTGATGCTCTGCACCCGGTTTCCTTCCGTATCGCAGAACACCCACGGTGACGCCGGACAGTGCTCCGCCCGAAACGCCTTCCGTGCCTCGATGGCCAGTCGTGCCGTTGTATTCAGCGGGACGCTTCGCCTCTTGCCGCTCTTGGTGTGGTGACCCTCCAGGTGGATTAACGCCGCTTGAAGGTCCACCCGCCCCCACTCCAGCTGTAGCATTTCATCCCGTCGGCACCCCGTGTTGAGCGCCAGGCGAATGAAATCCGCCAAGTGCGACGCTTGCGGCTCGCTCTCCGCGGCCCGGACCAGGGCATCGGCCTGCTCCCGCGTAATCCAGCGGACCCGCCCTTCGGGCTCCCTGAGCCTCCTGCCCTGGGCGGGGTTGGGGATATCCCAGTCCCATTCCATCCGAGCGTAATTGATGGCCGACGACAACAACCCGAGCTCACGGTTGTTGGTCCCAGGCTCAGCTCCGTTTTTCCGGCGTCCGTCGACGTAGGCACGGATATCCACCGGGGTGAGCGTATGCAACTCACGGCCGGTGAAGACCGGGAAGAGCCGCTTGGCGCTGTAGCGGTCGCGGTCGCGCGACCGTTTGTCTGCACCGGGTCCCTCGAGGTAAGCCAGCATCAAGTCGCCGAAGGTCCGGCTGGGCTGTTCCCCCCATTGACGCTCTCGGTGCGATTCGAGCCGCCACTTCGCGAGAAGGGCATCGGCTTCCTTCCGGTCGCTAGTCCCAGTACTGCGGCGAGTGCGTCTGCCGCTTGCGTCGGTGTCGCTCGCCCACCAGTACGACGAGTCCGCTCGCCGGTAGAGACCATCCTGGTCTTTCGATTTGCGCTTATTCGGCATGTGCTTTCCTCCTGCACATCCGGCCCCGCGCGCTGCGGATTTTGCGCCTCGGGGCCCGATCGGTCCACGAAAAGCCGCACTTAGGCGGCGCTGACCAGGAGCCGCCTGCCAACGCGGCGCGGCTCGATCTCGCCAACCTCGAGTAGTCGGCGCACGGTGCGGGTGGAAACTCCGCCCAGCTGTCTGGCGGCCTCTTCAAGTGACCAGAGCAACGTATCCGTCACTTTTGGTACTCCCCTATGTCCGACAGACGCACAGCAGTTGCGGCCGTGTCGTCACCGGCGAAAATCGGGCGTGTTGCCGCAGGAGGGACGGGGCGCGAGTTCCGAAGCCGCAAAGGCAAAAGGCACTGCGCATCCGGGTTGTGTCCGTCGAGCCAGGTCGGGGACGGCTCACGGGAACGCGCCGAACGGCGGGCGCTGTGCTGATGGCGTGACCACGGAGCGGGGCGTACCGGGGCACAAAGGCTGCCGCCGAGCGGAAGGCGAAAGTGCGGCTTGGATGTCCCGTTTCGCGTCCTGAGCACGGCGACAATCCGACACCACCTGTCCAGCGCTTCGGCGCTCGTTTGTCAGCTGCCGGCGCTCGTCGGATTGCTCGCGCTGCCTTGTGGGCTCAGCTGCTGGACGGCGAAGTACTGGTGCAGCAGCTGGATGGCGATGGAGCCCTCGCCGACTGCCGACGCGACGCGCTTCACCGAACCGTGTCGCACGTCACCGGCGGCAAACACGCCGGGCATGCTCGTCTCGAGGAGGAACGGGCTGCGATTGAACCGCGGTGCGCTGCGCTGCGAGATATCTGCTCCCGTGAGGATGAAGCCCCGCTCGTCCTGTTCGATCTCCGCCGGAAGCCAGCCCGTGTGCGGCTCGGCCCCGATCAAGATGAAAAGCGCCTGCGCATCGACCCTGGACTCGGAGCTCGACGCGATGTCGCGCAGAATCAGGTGATCCAGCCGACCATCGCCACCGCCACCCGCCACCGCGCAGCCGAGACGGGTCTGGATGTTCGCGGTCGCCTCCACCTGACGGACGAGGTAATCCGACATGCCGTCGCGCAGCGATCGTGCGCGGACCACGAGTGTGACGCTCCGGGCATACTGGGCAAGATGCAGAGCGGACTGGCCCGCCGAGTTGGCACCCCCGACGACGAAGACGTCCCGACCGACCAGCGCCGGGGCTTCGGATGTCGAGCCGCCGTAGTACACGCCGGCTCCGATCAGGGCCTCGAGCGTCGGCACCCCGAGCCGGCGGTAGCTGACACCCATGGCCAGCAGCACTGCCGAGGCCCGCAAGCCGCGGCCGTCGGAGAGCGTGACGAAGAGGTGGTCATCCTCGCGGGCGATGCCGGTGACCGTCTGCATGAAGGCGAAGTTGGCCCCAAAGACCCAGGCCTGGCTGTACGCGTTCTGGGCGAGCTGCCGACCGCTGACGCCACGCGGGAACCCGAGGTAGTTGCGGATGAGCGAGCTCGAGGTGGCCTGACCGCCGATCCCGCCCTTGTCGACGACCAGGGTGCTGAGGCCCTCCGACGCGCCATAGACGGCTGCCGACAGGCCCGCAGGGCCCGCGCCCACGATGACGACGTCAAAGTTAGCCTGGTCCGGATCGATTGGCCCACCGGTGGCCTGGGAGAGCTCGAGGTTGGTCGGATTTTCCAAGACCCTGCCGTCCGGAAACACGACAAGCGGAAGCGTCGCCCCCGCCCGAGCACCGGCGACGAGCGCCTGACCTTCGGGTGAGTCGGCGAGGCAGAAGTGGTGTGACACCGCGCACTGCTGGAGCGTCTCGCGCAGCTCATAGGCGCGACCGGTCCAAGACTCGCCGACGACGTGGACCGTGTAGGGCGCCGCCCGATTCGCCTCGGCCCACTCGAGCAGCACCATGGAGATCGTCTGGTGGAACTGCTCGTCCGGTGACGCCAACGGCCGCATCACGTAGTGATCGAACCGTCCCTCAGCGATGCCGTCGAAGATCGCCCGTCCTGTACTCGGGTCACCCCAGTCAGTCCACGCGATCAGCACCGCACGCTTGGCGTACGGGTGGAGGTCGTGCACGGCCTCCAGCAACCCGCAGCTTGGCGCGCCGGCGCCCCACTGCCCGGCGAGCACCAGGGCCACCTCCACGCCCGAGGCGGCGAAGCGCTTGAGCTGCGCGTGTGCCTCGTCGGGCGACCCCACAGTGACGACCGCGTATTGCCGCCCGTACCGGTCCTCCAGCTCACGTTTGATGTGGGCGAGGTCGGCAGCATTCTCGTCGAGCGCGAGGAGGATGGGGTGGGTCATGGCGGTAGTATAGGCACCATAAACGACACTTTCGTTCGACAGTACCGGCTGCGCGGGCCGATACATGCCTTTGGAACGTCCTGTCGGCCCCCGCTCCGAAAGGCGAGTTGCGGAGGACCAACACACAGGGGCAGGAGTCTGTCCTAGCGACGCGTGCGCCGGCGTGCTTTTCGCTGTAGCGTCTCACTGGCCCAGCGGCTGAGCGGCGACGGCGCGCGAATCTGTTGAAGACCTGGCACCGTGAAATCAATGTGCATCACGCCGGTTGTCACCTCAAGTCGAGTCGATAATCCTCAAGCGGCAGCAGTGCTCGGCGTTCTCCATAGAACGGCGATGCCGAGCAGGGATGACAGCAACGACGCTGCGAGCACGGCGACCTTCGCCGCTGCGAAATCTCCAGCCTCAGGAAACGCCTGACCGGCGATGAAGAGCGACATGGTGAATCCGATGCCGGCCAATGCCCCAGCCCCTAGGACTTGTCGCCAAGAATAGGCGCGCGGCTTGCTCGCGAGACGAAGCCACACCGCCAGTGCGCAGGCGAGCACGATCCCAACTGGCTTACCCACAACCAGGCCGGCCAGAATCGCGAGCACGAGCAGGCC
>JBLMWY010000242.1:0-7964 GCA_050257475.1 Bdellovibrio bacteriovorus | reverse complement strand
GTCGGCGGCGAGGTCTTTGCCATGACAGTGGCGAGCGCCGAGCACAACGCCATCGTGGCGAACATCGTTGGTGAGCTGCGCGCGCAGATGAAGGGTCGGCCCTGCCAGGTCTACGCCAACGACATGAAGGTCGTGATCCGCACCGCCAACGCGGGCAAGTACCCGGACCTGGTCGCCTTCTGCGGCGAGCCGGAGCTCCTGGACGGCCGCCGCGACGTCCTGCTCAACCCCAGCCTGATCGTCGAGGTCCTCTCCGACTCCACCGAGGCCTATGACCGCGGGGCCAAGTTCGCCCTCTACCGCCAGATCCCGAGCCTCAGGGAGTACCTGCTGGTCTCCCAGGGCCGGGTCCTGGTGGAGCTCTACAGCCGCGACGAGGACGGGCGCTGGCTGCTCTCGGACTATCGGGCCATGACCGACCGGGTCCCGCTGCCCAGCTTGGGCTGCACCTTGGCGTTGGCGGAGGTCTACGACAAAGTGCAGCTGCCCGGCTCGTGACACAGATGACGCGCGGGGTTCAGGCGCATCTGCGGTTGGTCATGACCGATTGCGGGTGAAGGCCATGTCCAGTGCGACAATCAAGGTATTTCTTGTGCATGGCGATCCGAAACGCTTGCGGACTGCCGAAATTTCCAACTGGAGCGGAAAAGCCGTTGCAGGGCCGCGCAGCGAAATTGAGGGTGTCCTGGGCCGAGACGAGTCCTTGCAGTCAGGGGTCTACCTCCTAACCGGCACGGATCCGGAAAGCGGGTCGCCCGCGCTTTATCTCGGCGAAGCAGAATGTATTAAAGACCGTGTCAAGACTCACCTGTCCAAGGACTTCTGGAACCAGATCATTTTCTTTGTCAGTAAGGACGAAAATCTTACCAAGTCCCACATTCGGTACCTTGAGGGACGCTTGCTCGAGCAGTCGCAACGCGCCAATCGAGCTGTGGTGAAAAACGGTCAGAGTAGCGGGGCCAAGCTGCCCGAGTCAGACCGGGAGGACATGGAGGTCTTTCTGGGCACGGTTCACCAACTCTTGCCCGTTCTCGGGATCGAGTTTCTGGTGCCTGTTTCGGCGCTGGAAGTCAATGATCCGGACAAGCGGAAATTGCTTCGCTGCGACATCAAGGGCTTGCACGCAAGCGGCTATCTGGTCCCCAATGGGTTCCTGATCCTTAAGGGTTCCGAAGCGGTGCAGGTGGAGCGCCCTTCGGTGGAGAAGTGGCCTTGGCCGCGAAACATGCGGCAGAAGCTTAAGGAGGACGGCGCCCTCATCGACACGGGAGATCGTCTGGTGTTCTCTCGCGACTCCGAGTTCTCCAGTCCAAGTGCGGCCGCAGCCGTTGTGCACGGGGGACACGCGAACGGTCTAACGGCGTGGAAAGACTCGAAAGGGCGCACCCTAAAAGAAGTGGAAGCTTCACGACAACAGCTTGTCGGTGGCTGAGGGAACAACGACCTCGAAGCGTCGAGTCTGAACGGCCTCTGCCACTTAGTCTCCATCTGCCGAGGAAAAAGTCACTCGGCTGGCCGGACGTCGACCGCCACTTCAGCATCGAGGGAGCTGTGCCCTTCGAAACGCATCTGCGCCTCGCTTGATCGTCTTTTCAATCCGCCGCCGCGGTCGCTCCTGCAAGGGACTCCTCCTGCTCCAACTGCCGCGCCACATCGCCCGGGCTTCCGGTTCGGCGGGCGAGCAGGTCGTAGGCCACCGGGACCACGAACAAGGTGAACAGGGTGGCGGCCAGGACTCCGAAGAGGATGACGGTGCCGATGACGGCCCGGGTCTCGGCGCCGGCGCCGCTGGAGAGCAGCAGCGGGAGTGAGCCCGCGGCGGTGGTGATGCCGGTCATGACGATGGGGCGCAGGCGCACGTCGGAGGCCTCCAGTAGGGCGTCCCGGAAGGCCACCCCCTGGTCCCGGAGCTGGTTGGCGAACTCCACGATCAGGATGCCGTTCTTGGCCGCCAGTCCCACCAGCATGATGAGCCCGATCTGGCTGTAGATGTTGAGGGTCTCGCCCGTCAGCCAGAGCCCGAACAGGGCCCCCACCATGGCGAGCGGCACCGTGAGCATGATCACCAGCGGATGGATCCAGCTCTCGAATTGGGCCGCCAGCACCAGGTAGACCACGACGACCCCGAGGGCGAAGACGAACAGGATGCCGCCCCCCGCCTGGCGGAAGTCCCGCGACTGGCCCTTGTAGTCCACGAGGGCCTGCTCGGGTAGGTGGTCGCGGGCCAGCCCTTCCAGGTAGTCCAGGGCCTGGCCGAGGGACAGCCCATCCGCCAGGTTGGCCTCGATGGTGATGGCGCGCAGGCGGTTGTACCGATTGAGGCTCTTGGAGTCGGCGATCTCCGAGACCCGAACCAGATTGGACAAGGGGATCAGCTCGCCGCTGCGGTCCGAGCGCACATAGAGGTTCTGCAGGCTCGCGGGGCTCTGCTGGGCGCTGCGCTCACCCTCCAGCATGACGTCATACTCCTCTCCCGCGTCGAGGTAGGTGGTCACCCGGCGGGAGCCCAGCATGGTCTCCAGGGTACGCCCGATCACGCCCACCTTGACCCCCAGGTCCGCCGCCCGCTGGTAGTCGATCTCCACCCGGAACTGGGGCTTGGTCTCCTTGTAGTCCCAGTCGATGCCCGTGAGGCCCGGATTGGACTTCTCGATCTCCGCGAGCAGGGTGTCCCGCCAGGCCGCCAGCTCCTCGTAGGTCCCGCCCTTGATGACGAACTGCACCGGCTTCTGGATCCGTGCCCCGAACCCCTGGCGCATCACCGGGAAGGCCTTGACCCCTGGCAGGTCCGAGAGCTTCTTGCGGATCTCCTCCATGATCACCCAGGCGGAGCGGCGGTCCGCGAAGTCGCCCAGCACCATCACCGCGATGCCGGAGTTGTAGTTCTGGGCGCTGCCGAAGATGCGCGGGGCCCGCACCAGGAGCCGGATCGCCTCGCCGCTCTCGGTGTAGGGCATGAGCCGGCGCTCGATCTCGTCGAGATAGGTCCGCATGTAGGAGAAGGAGGCCCCCTCGGGCCCGTCCAC
Organism: Bdellovibrio bacteriovorus; assembly: GCA_050257475.1. Lineage (GTDB taxonomy): Bacteria > Pseudomonadota > Gammaproteobacteria > Chromatiales > Chromatiaceae > Thiodictyon. Next base: position 4,938 of record JBLMWY010000242.1, on the reverse strand, counting down.
CAGGACGAAGAAGGCCCCCCGATCCTCCTTGGGGGTGTACTCCTGGGGGATCTGCTGGTAGAGCCAGACCGCCGCGCCGATGCTGGCCAGGAAAAGCAGGACCATGAGCCAGCGGGCGCGCAGCAAGAAGCGCAGCAGGGCCAGATAGCCCCGCCGGATGAGCCCGAAGCCCCAGTCGATGCCGCGGGTCAGGACCGAGTGCCGGTGGTCCTGGGGCAGGATCTTGGAGGCCAGCACCGGCGACAGGGTCAGCGCCACGAAGGTGGAGAAGGCCACCGCGGCGGCCATGGTGAGCGCGAACTCGGAGAAGAGCCGCCCGATGTCGCCCTCAAGGAAGGCGATGGGGACGAAGACGGACACCAGCACGATGGAGGTGGCGAGCACCGCGAATCCCACCTGGCGGGTCCCCCGGTAGGTGGCCACCAGGCGGCTCTCGCCATACTGCTCCATGCGCCGGTGGATGTTCTCCAGCACCACGATGGCGTCGTCCACCACCAGCCCGATGGCCAGCACCAGGGCCAGCAGGGTCAGGATGTTGACGGAGAATCCCAGTCCCCACAGCACCGTGAACGTGGCGATCAGGGACACCGGCACCGTCACCGCCGGCACCAGCATGGCCCGGATGCTCCCGAGGAACAGGAAGATCACCAGGATCACCAGCCCGATGGCGATGGCGAGGGTCTTGTAGACCTCCTTGATGGCCCCCTTGATGAAGACCGAGCTGTCGTAGCTCTGGCGGATCTCCATGCCCCGGGGCAGGTTGGTGTTGAGCCGGGCCGCCTCCGCCTTGGCCGCGTCCGCCACCGCCACGGTGTTGGCGGTGGACTGCTTGATGATGCCCAGCCCCACCATGGGCACGCCGTTGCCCCGGAAGAAGGTGCGGTCCTCCTCGGTGCCCCGCTCCACCCGGGCGATGTCCCCCAGGCGCACCAGGTAGCCGTCGGCCCCCCGGGCCAGGACCAGCTCGGCGAACTGCTCGGGCGTGCTGAAGCTACGCTCTACGCGCACGCTGAACTGGCGGGTCTGGGACTCGATGCCCCCGGCGGGCAGCTCCAGGTTCTCGGCCCTCAGGGCGTTCTCCACGTCCGCCACCGTGAGGCCCCGCGCGGCCATGGCCTGGCGGTCTAGCCAGACGCGCAGGGCATAGGTCTGGGCGCCGCCCACCTGGACCCGCGCCACCCCGTCGATCACCGAGAAGCGGTCCACCAGGTAGCGCCGGGCATAGTCCGTGAGCTCCGGGACCGTCATCTGGTCGCTCTGGAGGTTGAGCCACATGATCACGTCTTCGTTGCTGTCCACCTTCTGGATGCTGGGTGGATCCGCCTCCGGCGGGAGCTGGCTCAGGATGCCGAAGACCCGGTCGCGCACGTCGTTGGCGGCCCCGTCGATGGGGCGGCCGAGGTTGAACTCGATGGTGATGGCGGAGCGCCCGTCCTCGCTCTGGGAGACGATGGAGCGGATGCCCTCGACCCCGGAGACCCGGTCCTCGATGAGCCGGGTGATGCGGGTCTCCACCACCGCGGCGGAGGCCCCGGGGTAGGTGGTCTCAATGGAGACCACGGGCGGGTCGATGTCGGGAAACTCCCGCAGGGGCAGCCGATCGAAGGCCACCAGCCCGAAGGCGATGAGCAGCAAGGACAGGACGACGGCAAAGACCGGGCGCTTGACGGAGAGGTCCGAGAGGATCATGGCTTGGACCCCGCGCCGGCGTCAGCGAGACCCTTGAGCAGATCCTTCAGGGGCCGAGAGCCGTCGTCCAGCCGCACGTTGAGCGCCTGGCCCGGACGCACCTTGTCGCCGCCGTGGGTGACGACCCGGTCGCCCGCGGCGACACCCGCCAGCACCTCCGCCTCTCCCGGTCGGCGCGTGCCGAGCCGCACCTGCACCCGCTCGGCGACCTCGCCCTCGCCCACGCGGATCACGAAGTGGTCGCGGCCCTGGGCGAGCAGGGCCGATTCGGGGACCACCAGGGCCTGCCGGGGGTTGCGCAGGAGCTCCACCGTCATCAGGAGGCCGGGTTTGAGGCGACCGTCCGGGTTGGGGATCAGGGCCCGCACCTGGATCGAGCGGGTGACTGGGTCCACCCGGCTGTCCAGTGCGCTCACCTCGCCCTCGAAGACCTGATCCGGGTACTCGCCCGCCCGGGCCCGGATGGCCAGCCCAGGGCGCAGGTCCGCGAGGAACAGGCTCGGCACCGTGAAGTCGAGCCTCAGGGTGGAGGTATCGTCCAGGGTGGCGATCAGGTCGCCGGGCTCCACGAGGGCCCCCAGGCTCACATTGCGCAGCCCCAGCACCCCGGCGAAGGGGGCCGTGATGAGGCGGTCCGCCAGGCGTGACTCCAGCGCCGCGAGCAGGGCCCGGGCCGCGTCCAGGTCGCGGCGCCGCTCGTCCAGCAGGGACTCGGCCGCGGAGCGCTGGCCCGCCAGGGACTCGACCCGCTCGTACTGGCGTTCGGCCTCGGCGAGCCGCGCCCGGCCCTCCGCGACCAGGGCCTGCTCCTCCATGTGGGAGAGCTCCGCCAGCAGCTCGCCCTGCTTGACCCGCTGGCCGTCCTCGAAGTGGATGGCCGAGACGATCTCCGTCACCTTCGCCGTAAGGGCGATCGACTCCCGGGCCTTCAAGGTCCCCAGGGCCTCCACCGGATCGGCGAAGGGGGCCTCGCTCACCGCCACGGCGATCACCGGGGCTGGGGGAGGGGGGTTGCCCGACTGGGCGGTGCTCAGGGCGGGGGCAAGGCAGAGCAGGGACAACGCCAGGGGTCTCAGTGGTGCCATGATGGAATCGATTCCGCGCCGGAATTGGTCTTAAGCTCGAAGCCGTAAGCTGGTGGCGATCGACTCCCGCTACCAGGGGGACCTGGATCGCGGGCTTGTCCCATCAGGGCACCGCCGGGGCGCGCTTGGACAGGGCGCGCCTGTGGGAATAGCATGTCCAATCACTTTCCCAGTCGGACCCCTTCGACGGCGATCCCAATGAGACGCTTCCGATGAGGCTCAAGGATATCCCCAACATCATCAGCGGCCTGCGGCTGATCGCCGTGATCCCGGTGGTGTGGCTGCTGCTGGAGCAAGAATTTGGCTGGGCCCTGGCGCTCTTCGCCGTGGCGGGGATCTCCGACGGGGTGGATGGCTATCTCGCCAAGCGGTTCGGCTGGCAGACCCCGTTGGGCGGCATGCTGGACCCCCTGGCGGATAAGATCCTGCTGGTGAGCTGCTTCTTGGTCCTGGGGTCCATGGGCCTGATCCCCATCTGGCTGGTCCTGGCGGCGGTCTTCCGGGACCTGGTGATCGTGGGCGGCGCGCTCGCTTACCACTTCCGGGTCGCCGAGGTGGAGGCGGCCCCCACCCTGGTGAGCAAGCTCAACACGGTGCTCCAGCTCGTGCTGGTGGTGCTGGTGATCCTGGATGCCGGGGTCTACCCGCTCCCCAGGCCCCTCATCGAGGGCCTCATCTGGTCCTGTCTCGCCACCGTGGTGGCGAGCGGCATACAGTACGTCTGGGTGTGGAGCCGCAAGGCGCGGGTGCAGGGCTGGAAGGAGGAGTAGGGGCCTGGCCGTGAGGGCGCCTTAGCGCCAAGAGGCGTCGTCCTTCGGCAGGCGGCCGAAGTCATCGATCACCTGAACCCGGCAGGGGCCGTCCCCGGACCAATGCCACAGCACCAGGTTGCGGTCCTCAGCCCCAGTCCCGGGGGCGAAGCTGGGGACCAGCGCGCCCTGAATCCCCGCGTCCATCAGGCCCTGTGCCAGATCCCAGGTGGGTGGCCTAAGCCCTTCGGAGGCGAGCGCCTCCCAGGGTCCGGCCAGGATCTCGGCCGCGATCCCCATCGCGGCGAGGACCCGCGGGTCCGTCAGGTCCGCCACCCGCTCGCAGCTCACCCGGTAGGCCACCAGGGTCAGGGGCTGCGCCTTGAAGGGCATGCCCTGCTGGGCCTCCATCCAGGCGGTCTTGGGATCCAATGATGTGTACAGGGCCGCCATGCCGCGGGCATTGAAGCGACCCCCATGACGGGCGGCACCTTCCCCGGAGGTGGGCACGTAGGACCAACGCGGGTTATGGGCCCGATAGACGATGCCCGCAAAGGGCTGGGTTGGAACCGGCATGGGTGGCCTGGGCCGGGCCCGATCAGGCGAAGCCCCCCTCGGCGATCCGCGACAGATAGTCCTTGACCGCCTGGGCACGCCCCTCCTTGACCAGGTCCTCGGCCGTCTTGTCACCGAAGGAGGGCAGGGGCTGGGCACGGAACCAGGCGAAGGCATGACCGACGGACCCGGTCCAGTGGGCGACCCGCTGCATGATCTCCACCGTGTCCCGCAGCCGGGCCTGGGTCTGGCGGGAGGCCAGCCGATCGCGCTTGGAGACCGCGTCCCGCGAGAGCCCCGTGGCCAGCGCCAGCTCGGTCTTGGTGATGTGCAGGACCTGGCTCAGACGGTCCGTGGAGATGGTCCCCTGCTCGGTCATGACCTCAGGCAGCAGCTCGGCGGGGACAGACATGGAGAGTGCCTCATCGATTGCCTAGTTTACTGTCGGAATTATGAGGCGTTTTGCGCCGACGGCAAGTGGGGACACAACGGCCCTCATCCGCCGAGGTCGATGCCAATTGGTCCCTCTGCATCGCTCAGCGGCTCGATCCGTCCGATGACCGTCGCCGCCGGGTAGCCCAGGTCGCGCAGCTCCGCGATGCAGGCGGAGGCGTTCTCGGCGGGGATGCCCGCGAGCAGGCCGCCGGCGGTCTGGGGGTCGAAGAGCAGTGGAAAGCGGGGATGCCGGGCGGCCCGCTCCAGGTCGCGCACCGCACGGCGCAGGCGCAGGTTCTGGGGCTGGAGCGAGGATAGGATCCCCGCAGCCACCGTTTCCGCCGCGCCCTCCAGCACCGGCACCGCCTCAATCTGGATGACGGCGTCGACCCCCGAGGCGCGGGTCATCTCCACCAGATGGCCGA
>JBLMWY010000241.1:0-13388 GCA_050257475.1 Bdellovibrio bacteriovorus | reverse complement strand
GGGCCTGCTTGGCGGAGCCCCCGGCGGAGTCCCCCTCCACCAGAAAGAGCTCGCTGCGCTCCGGGTCCGTGGAGGTGCAGTCGGCGAGCTTACCCGGCAGGGCCGGCCCCTGGGTCACCTTTTTGCGGGTGACGATACGCCCGGCCTTGAGGCGCGCCTGGGCGGCGCCGATGGCCAGCTCCGCGATCCGCTCCCCCTCGGCCACGTGCTGGTTGAGCCAGAGGCTGAAGGCGTCCTTGACCACACCGGAGACGAAGGCGGCGCACTCGCGCGAGGACAGGCGCTCCTTGGTCTGGCCGGAGAACTGGGGGTCGATGAGCTTCACGGAGAGGATGTAGGCAAGCCGGCCCCAGACATCCTCCGGGGCCAGCTTGACCCCCCGGGGCAGGAGATTCCGGAACTCGCAGAACTCCCGAACCGCCTCGGTGAGCCCGCTGCGGAGCCCATTGACGTGGGTCCCGCCCTGGACCGTGGGGATCAGGTTCACATAGCTCTCGGCGACCGGCTCGCCCCCCTCGGGGAGCCAGGCCAGGGCCCAGCTCGCGGCCTCGCTCTTGCCCTCCATGTCACCGATGAAGGGCTCGGCCGGGACCGTCTCGACGCCGCCCAGGGTCTGGACGAGGTAGGCCTTGAGCCCGTCCTCGTAGCACCACTCCTGCTGCTCGCCGCTTGCCTCGTCGCGGAAGCGCACGGTGAGCCCCGGACACAGCACCGCCTTGGCCTGGAGCAGATGCATCAGGGGACGGGTGGCGAAGCGGGGGCTGTCGAAGTACTTGGGGTCGGGCCAGAAGCGCAGCCGGGTGCCGGTGCGCCCCTTGGGCACGGTTCCCGCCTCCTCCAGCTCGCTCACCTTGTCGCCGTGGGCGAAGGCCATGTTGTACTCGCGCCCACCCCGGCGCACCCAGACCTCCAGGTGCTTCGAGAGCGCGTTCACCACCGAGACCCCGACCCCATGGAGCCCGCCTGAGAAGCCGTAGCTCCCACCGCCGAACTTGCCCCCGGCGTGGAGCTTGGTGAGGATCACCTCCACCCCCGGCATCCCTTGCTCAGGGTGAATGTCCACCGGCATGCCGCGGCCGTCGTCGCTCACCTCCAGGGAGCCGTCGGCGAACAGGGTCACCTCGATGGTGCGGGCGTGGCCGGCCAGGGCCTCGTCCACGCTGTTGTCGATCACCTCCTGGGCCAGGTGGTTAGGACGGCTGGTATCGGTGTACATGCCCGGGCGCTTGCGCACCGGGTCGAGGCCGCTCAGGACCTCGATGGCGGAGGCGTCGTAGTTGCCTGTCATGGGCGCTTCGCGGGCTCCTCTGGCTGCGGTTTCCAGGCACGGGCGCCGAGGCCGGGCCCTGGGTTTGACCGATGAAACCGCGGTACGCTACCGTAGCCGTAAAGCCCGATGCAAACCCATGACCCGATCCCCAAAGCCCGCCGCGAGCCCTCCCCCTCCCTCCTTCGAGCAGTCCCTCACGGAGCTTGAGTCCATCGTCGAAGCCCTGGAGCGTGGGGACATGACCCTGGAGGAATCACTCGGCGCCTTCGAGCGGGGGGTCGCCCTCACCCGGTCCTGCCAGAAGGCCTTGGACGCTGCCGAGCAGCGGGTGCGTATCCTGACCGAGTCCCGGGTCGATGCGGAGCCGGAGCCCTTCGACGCCGGGGCGGGTGAGTCCCGTTGACCGCCACCCCCCTGGACGCCTTCCGGGCGCGCTACCGTGCCCGCTGCGAGGCCACCCTCGAGTCGGTCCTTCCCGCCGCGGAGATCGAGCCCGCTCGCCTGCACCAGGCCATGCGCTATGCGGCGCTGGGCGCGGGCAAACGGATCCGGCCACTCCTCTGTTACGGAGCGGGTGAGGCCTTAGGGGTCTCCCCTGCCCTGCTGGACCGCCCGGCGGCGGCGGTGGAGCTGATCCACGCCTACTCGCTGGTCCACGACGACCTGCCGGCCATGGACGACGACGACCTGCGCCGCGGCCGGCCCACCTGCCATCGCGCCTTCGACGAGGCCACCGCCATCCTGGCGGGGGACGCGCTCCAGTCCCTCGCCTTCCAGACCCTCGCGGAGGCCAGCGAGCTTCCCCCGGCCACCCGCATCGCCATGGTGGAGGGTCTGGCGCTGGCCAGCGGCTCCCGCGGCATGGCCGGGGGCCAGGCCTTCGACCTGGCGGCCGAGGGCCAGCACCTGGACCGGGCCATGCTGGAGCACATCCATATCCATAAGACCGGCGCCCTGATCCGGGCGGCGGTGCGCATGGCCATCCTGGCCGACGGTCCCCTTGACGTGGAGCTGGCCGAGGGCCTGGACCGCTATGCCAAGTGCCTGGGTCTGGCCTTCCAGATCCAAGACGACATTCTCGACGTAGAGGGCGACAGCGCCACCCTGGGCAAGACCGCAGGGCGCGATCAGGTGCTGGACAAGGCCACCTACCCCTCCATCGTGGGGATGGCGGAGGCCAAAGAGCTTGCCAGCACCCTGATCGCCGACGCACTCTCGGCCCTAGGACAGTTCAACGAGCGGGCGGACCCCCTGCGCTGGATCGCCCAGAGTCTCGCGCGACGCACCGCCTAGATCGCGCCCCGATCCGCCGCCATCCCCTCGGGGGCCTCGCACCGGGTTTGCTAAGCCCGCGAGCGAGGCAGATAATTAGCGATTCCCTATATTCCGATCTGCATCGCCCATCGATGGCCGCCGCGGTTGTCTTGCCGCCGCCGGACACCAAATTGGCGGTAGTCGTGATCAAAGACGCCCCCGAGGAGCCGTCCCATGGAGCATGCGCTCGAAGCCAACTGCTGCACCGTCACCAGCATCGCCGATGTCCAGGGCAGCGCCGACACGCGACGTATCGCCATTGATAAGGTGGGGATCAAGGACATCCGCCATCCGGTGCGGGTGCGGGACCGGGGCGGCGTCGAGCAGCACACGGTTGCGACCTTCAACATGTACGTTTACCTGCCCCACAACTTCAAGGGGACGCACATGTCGCGCTTTGTGCAGATCCTGAACCACCAGGAGCGGGAGCTCTCCGTGGGGTCCTTCAAGGAGATGCTCTCGGAGATGTCCCGTCGTCTGGAATCCGAGGCCGGCCACATCGAGATGCGCTTCCCGTTCTTCGTGAGCAAGCGCGCCCCCGTGACCGGGGTGGAGAGCCTGCTCGACTACGAGGTCACCTTCATCGGGGAGATCCGCCACGGCCACCCGGCCCTGGACATCAAGGTCGTGGTGCCGGTCACCAGCCTCTGCCCCTGCTCCAAGGAGATTTCCGCCTATGGGGCCCACAACCAGCGCTCCCACGTCACCGTCCAGGTGCGCACCCGCGGCTTCATGTGGATCGAGGAGCTGATCGAGCTGGTGGAACGCGAGGCGTCCTCGCAGCTCTACGGGCTACTCAAGCGCCCGGACGAGAAGTACGTGACCGAGCGGGCCTACGACAACCCCAAATTCGTCGAGGACCTGGTGCGGGATGTGGCCAAGCGGCTGAATGACGACGAGCGGGTGGCGGCCTATGTGGTGGAGGCGGAGAACTTCGAGTCCATCCACAACCACTCCGCCTATGCCCTGATCGAGCGCGACAAGGACGCGGAGGCCCGCATCGCGGAGGCGTCGCTCGGCGCCTAAGACGCGCGAGGCCCGTTGCGGTTGGCCGGGCGCCTGGCCAGGAGCTCCCCTAACGCCCGCAGCTCCCGACCCCCGAGACCGAAGATTGGCTCAATGCCCCGTGCCCTTGAGGGCGTTGACCATGCCCTCGATGGTGGCCTTGGCATCGCCGAACACCAGCGACGTGTTCTCTTGATAGAAGAGCAGGTTGTCGACCCCTGAGTAGCCAGGACGCATGGATCGCTTGAGGAAATAGACCTGTCGGGCCTTGCCCGCGTCCAAGATCGGCATCCCGTAGATAGGGCTCGTCTTATCCTGCCGGGCGGCGGGGTTCACCACGTCGTTGGCCCCCACCACCAAGGCCACGTCAGCGGTCTGAAACTCCGGGTTGATTTCGTCCATCTCATAGACGCGATCGTAGGGGATATCCGCCTCGGCGAGCAGCACGTTCATGTGCCCCGGCATCCGCCCGGCCACCGGATGGATGGCGAATTTGACCTCTACCCCCCGCTCCTCGAGCAGCCCCATCAGCTCCTTGAGCGCATGCTGCGCCTGGGCTACGGCCATCCCGTAGCCGGGGACGATGATGATCTTGCCCGCGTCCTCCATCCAGTAGACCGCGTCCTCCACGGAGGCGGACTTCACGCCCTGCTGGGCCGCCTGGGCACCGGCACTGGCCCCAGCCTCGTCCCCCGACCCGAAACCTCCAAACACCACGTTGATGATGGAGCGGTTCATGGCCTTGCACATGATGTAGGAGAGGATGGCACCGGAGAAACCCACCAGGGCGCCGACGATGATCAGCAGGTTGTTGTGCAAGGTGAACCCGGTGGCCGCCGCCGCCCAGCCCGAGTAGCTATTGAGCATCGAGATAATCACCGGCATGTCCGCGCCGCCGATGGGGATGATCAGGGTCACCCCGAGGACCAGGGCGATCAGGGTCATGAGGGACAGGGAGAGCACGCTGCCGGTCATGGCGAAGTGCACGGCCAGCCCCAGGGTGGCGACACCGAGGGCGGCGTTCAGGGCGTGCTGGCCGGTGAACTTCACCGGCTTGCCGCTGATCAGCCCCTGAAGCTTGCCGAAGGCGATCACCGACCCGGTGCAGGTAATGGCACCGATGACAATCCCCGCCGAGAGCTCCGCCATCATCACCGCCCCAGGCGCGGCCGTATTGATGAAGGTGCCGATGGCCACCAACACCGCCGCCAGGCCAACAAAGCTGTGCAGGGCCGCCACCAGTTGGGGCATGGCGGTCATCTGGATCCGCAGGGCGACGATGGTCCCGATCACCGCACCCGCCGCGACCCCGGCGATGATGAAGCCGTAGGAGCGCACCTCATCTCCAAGCAGGGTGGCGGCCACGGCGATCGCCATCCCGATCATCCCATAGAGGTTGCCTCGGCGCGCCGAGGCGGGATGGGTCAGGCCCTTCAGGGCGAGGATGAACAGGACGGCGGAGACCAGATAGGCCAGCGCCTGGGCATTAGCCGAGAGTGTCATCGGAGATCCTTGTCGTCAGGGTGAGGGCATCGCGGCAGGGAGTCGGATGCCGCCGCGGCAGGGTCCGCTTCGAGGCGGCCTTTCTAAGCCTTGGGTTTCTTCTTGAACATGGAGAGCATGCGGTGGGTGACCAAGAAGCCGCCGAAGACGTTGATGGAGGCCAAGAGCACCGCCACGAATCCGATCAGCTCGGTGGCGGTCCCCGCCTGCTCCGCCCCCGCCACCAGCAGGGCCCCGACGATCACGATCCCCGAGATGGCATTGGTCAGGGCCACCAGGGGCGTGTGCAGCGAGGGGGTGACGCCCCAGACGACGTAATAGCCAATGAAGCAGGCCAGGACAAAAACATAGAGGGCCACCAGGGATATGGTCATGATCTCTTCTCCTATCGGTTGGTCCCGGGCTGGGGAGGGAGCCCGGCACCGGCGGCAGGCCTAGCTCACCAACATGGCCTTGGTGATGTCGTCCTCGGCCAGGTCCTTGAGCACGGGGCCCGATTCGCCGCGATCGAACATGATGTCGATCAGGTTGGCGAGGTTGCGCGCATAGAAGGCGCTCGCGTCCGCGGCCACCAAGGACGGGTAATTGGTGTGCCCGACCAGGACGACCCCGTGGCGCTCCACGACCTGATCCGGAACCGTCAGTGGGCAGTTGCCCCCATTGGCCGCCGCCAGGTCCAGGATCACTGAGCCGGGCCGCAGCCGCTGGACCACCGCCTCGGTCACCAGGACGGGGGCCGGACGGCAGGGGATCAGGGCCGTGGTGATGATCACGTGAGCCTTGGCCAACTCGTCCGCCAGGGCGGCCTGCTGGCGGGCCTTGGCCTGCTGCGAGAGCTCCCGGGCATAGCCACCCTCCCCCGCCCCGCTCTCGCCGAGGTCCAGGTCGATGGGCTTGGCGCCCAGGGAAAGGATCTGCTCCCGGGTCTCGGGGCGCACATCGTAGCCGTACACCTCGGCCCCCAGACGGCGTGCCGTGGCAATGGCCTGGAGCCCCGCCACCCCCGCACCCAGCACCACCACCCGGGCGGGCTTGGCGGAGCCGGCGGAGGTCATCATCATGGGGAAGAAGCGACCATAGCGGGCGGCGGCCTCGATGACCGCCCGGTAGCCCGCGATGTTGGCCTGGGAGGAGAGCGCGTCCATGGATTGGGCCCGGGACGTGCGCGGCATCCGCTCCATGGCGAGCACCCGCACCCCTTTGGCCAACAGGCGGGCGACCAGTGGATCATCGCCGCAGCTCTCCAAGAGCCCGATCAGCAGGCCGCCAGGGCGCAGGGCCTCCACGTCGGCGTCATCAGGTCGACGGACCCGCAGCACCAGGTCGGCATCATAGGCCCCGGCACGGTCCGTCACCTCGGCCCCCGCGGCCCGGTAGTCCTGATCCGGATAGCCCGCGCCCACCCCTGCACCGGATTCCACAGTCAGGTCAAACCCTTTGGCCGCCAGGCGCTTGACCACCTCGGGCGTGGAAGCGACGCGCGCCTCTCCAGCCCGAGTCTCCTTCGGGATCCCGATTCTCATCTTCTTGCTGATCCTCGCCTCGGCTCGCCGCGGGGTCGCGGCAAAGGCCGCGTATTATGGTTGGGGGGCATCGAGACTGGCAACCGGAGTTGTCCCGGGTGCCAGGGATCCGCCATCCGCGGGGCGCGACCCCCGGGTGCCGATCACTCCACGGTGTCCTTGAGGACCCGCAGAATCTGGGTGGAAATCTCCTCGATGGACTGGCTGGTGGTGTTCAGCACCGGAATGCCGAGGCGCTTGAAGATCTGGTTGGCGCGGCGAATGTCCTCCTGGCAGCGCCTGATGGACGCATACTCACTCCCCGGCCGGCGCTCCTCCCGAATGAGCTGCAGCCGCTGGGGATCGATGGTGAGGGCGAACAGCTTGTGGCGGCAGTCCCACACCAACTGAGGGACATCGCCGCGCTCGAAGTCCTCCTCGGTGATCGGATAGTTGGCCGAGCGCAGCCCATAGTGCATGGCCAGATACAGACAGGTCGGCGTCTTCCCAGAGCGCGAGACCCCGGTCAGCACCACGTCGGCCCGGTGGAAGTTGTCCGGCCGCACCCCGTCGTCGTTGGCCATGGCGAAGTTGATGGCCTCGATTCGTTTCGTGTAGGAGCTGGGCTTGGTGATGGCGTGGCTGCGCCCGGACCGGCGGCTGGGGGGCACCCCGAGCTCCTGGGACAGGGGCTCGATGAAGCCCTCGAACAGCTCGAGATAAAAACAGTCCCCGGTCCTCAGGATGGCGCCGATCTCCTGATTCAACATAGTGGCGAAGCAGATGGGCCGCACCCCGTCCCGCTCCGCCGCCTCCCGCATGCGTTCGGTGAGCGCCTTGGCCCGCAGCTCGGTGTTGATGTAGGGCATGTAGACCTGCTCGAAATCGACGGTGTCGAACTGGGAGAGCAGGCTGTGGCCCATGGTCTCCGCCGTGATGCCGGTGCTTTCCGAGACGAAGAACACGGTGCGCCTCATGGTGGCCCCCTGCTGAAACGATGGTATCCGCGGGTCGCCGCCTACTGACCCATATCAATGCAGTGAACGGCCCCGTTCGGAGATAGTGCCCCCTGCGGTGCGCGCGAGCCCCGGCGATCGCCCGTGCCGGTCCCCCATTCACCCGCTCGAGGAACCCTGCCATGGCCAATATCCAGAACGATCACGCACTGCGCGAGGCCCTCGACGGGCTGAGCGGTGACCAGCAGCGGGTCCTCGGGTCTCGCTTCGCCCAGAGCGTGCTCCGCCTGGCGAAGGACGAGCGGGTGCGGCGGGCCATCGAGACCGGCCTGCGGGAGGATTCCTCACCCGGCGAGGTCGAGGACGCCTTCCGCGCGGCCAAGGCTTACGCTACCAAGACCTACACCGATTGCGGCAAGGATACGGACTGGCTCGCCCAGGCCGACCACTTCGTCGCCGCGGCCGCCACCGCCGCCCTGACCCCGGATGCCCTGGTCGCAGAGCGGCAGAACCGGGCCTGGAAGGCCGCGGTGCAGGCGCGCATGGCGGTCAACTGCGAGCTGATCGAGTCGGACGAGGTCTCCGACCAGAGCGAGTCGGATCGCCAATATGCCATTGCCAACGCCTATCTAGGCTGAGGACGCGGCATCGCCGGCTTAGGGGGTCTGCGCGGCCCTTGGGGCGTCCGCGCCCTCGGCGGCCAGGAGCTGATCGTAGATCTCCCAGGCGGCCGCCGCCTCCTCGGCGCTGACCCGGTCCACCGCATAGCCCAGGTGGACGACTACGAAGTCACCCACCGCCGGCGACTCATGCTGCAACATGAAGAGATTGGCCTCGCGCTCCACACCCTTGGCGGTGCAGCGGGCAACGAAGCCGTCGATCGACTCGATCTGCATGGGGATGCCGAGACACATGGCCGGGCGACTCCAACCGGTTAGCTTGACCGACAGGCTAAGCGTCCGCGACAGAGCCGGCAAGACCAGAGCTCCCCCGACGACCGGAGTAGCCACATCGGTGACCACCCAGACGACCCTGATCCTTGGGCTCGGCAATGTGCTGCTGACCGATGAGGCCGTGGGCCCGGTGGTGGTTGGCCGCCTAGCCGCCGAGCTGGAGGGGGATCCCAGCCTGCGCCTTCTCGATGGCGGCACCCTGAGCTTCACCCTCGCCGTCCCTATCGAGGAGTGCCAACGGCTGATCGTGGTGGACGCCGCGGCCCTGGGTGAGGCCCCCGGCAGCGTCCGGGTCTTCGAGGGGGAGGTGATGGATCGGCAGTTGAGCCGCCATGCCAAGAGCGTCCATGAGGTGAGCCTCGCGGACCTGTTGGATATGGCACGCCTCACCGACCGCCTGCCCCAGCACCGGGCCCTGATCGGCATCGAGCCCGCGGTGGTGGACTGGGGTGACGGTCTGACGCCTCAGGTCGAGGCGGCAGTGCCCCTTGCGATGGCCCAGGTGCGGCGCCTCCTCTCCGATTGGGGCGCCGCGGGGCCACCCATCCGGATCTAGCCAGACCGCCGCGGAAAGCCCGCGCGGTCCGAAAGACTATTTCAACGCTCGCTAACCTTCTAATTAGCTGCGCTGAGTCAAGTTGAGGTGACTTTTGGGGACTTAGAATTAGGCGCAGAGTCTCTGAGGCAGGCGCATGTCCGATCGGCGAGGCATCCCCATCCAGGTCGATCACCACCCGGACCCAATCCATGTGCGGGGCAACGCCCTGCCCATCCTACACGAGGTTCGGCACGCCCTGGAGCGCCTCATCGCGACCGGCGAGACCACCCAGATCGACCTCAACTCGATTCCCTTCGGTCCAGGGGATGAAGCGCGCCTCAGCGACCTGCTGGGCACCGGCGAGGTGAGCGCGACCATCGATGCCCTGGGCAAGACCCTGATCCGGGAGACGGCGATCACCGGCGTCTGGCTCGTCGATTACCGGAACTCGGAGGACCAGCGCCTGGCCCTCCACGTCGAGATCGCCACCGTACCCGGGATCCTCAAGGCCCAGCCGGAGGACCTCGCCACTGCCATCACCGCCCTCGACAACCGACTCACCGGGGGACCGGACGCCCCGCGACCCGAGTCCTGACAGCCTTTGGAGGGACCATGACCCAGCGAAACAAGACCCTCGGCGAAAGCCTGCGCGAGCACGGCGTCTCACGCCGTGGCTTCCTGAAATTCTGTGCCGCCACGGCCTCCATGATGGCCCTGCCGCCGAGCATGGTCCCTGCCATCGCGGCGGCCTTGGAGAAGGCCCGGCGACCCTCGGTGATCTGGCTGTCCTTCCAGGAGTGCACCGGCTGCACCGAATCCCTGACCCGCAGCCACTCCCCCACGGTCGAGGACCTGATCCTGGATGTTATCTCGCTCGACTATCACCACACCCTCCAAGCCGCCTCGGGCGACGCCGCCGAGGCGGCCCGCGAGGAGGCCATGAAGGCCAATCATGGCCAGTATCTGCTGATCGTCGACGGCTCCCTGCCGGGGCCGGACTCCAATCCGGGCTACTCCACCATCGCGGGACACAGCAACTACGCGATGCTCATGGAGGCCGTGGAGGGCGCGGCGGCGGTGATCGCCGTGGGAACCTGTGCCGCTTTCGGGGGCCTGCCCGCGGCCAGCCCCAACCCCACCGGCGCCGTCGCGGTCATGGACCTGGTCAAGGACAAGCCGTTGATCAACGTCTCTGGCTGCCCACCGGTGCCGATGGTCATCACCGGGGTCTTGGCCCAGTACCTCACCTTCGGCCAGCTCCCGGAGCTGGACGAGTACCATCGGCCCAAGGCCTTCTTCGGGCAGTCCATCCACGACCGTTGCTACCGCCGGCCCTTCTATGACAAGGGGTTGTTCGCCGAGAGCTTCGACGACAAGGGCGCCAAGGCGGGCTGGTGCCTGTACCGACTCGGCTGCAAGGGCCCGAGCACCTACAACGCCTGCGCCACCATGCGCTGGAACTCGGGCACGAGCTGGCCTATCGAGTCGGGCCACCCCTGTCTGGGCTGCTCCGAGCCCAGGTTCTGGGACGCTGGCGGCTTCTACGAGCCCCTCTCGGTCCCCACCGCAGGCTCGGGCGGCACCCTGCTGGCGGCGGGAGTCGCCGGGGCCATCATCGGCGGCGCCGTGGCGGCCCTGGCCCGCAGGCAAGCGAAGGCCGAGGAGGCCGATCGCCAACCGGTCACCGTTGAAGAGCTGGAGCAGAAGCTATGAGCGATCCGATGGACTTCCTGCTGTGGACCAAGGGCCCCGCCTTCGAGTGGGCCATCGCCATCTTCGCCCTGGGCCTGCTGGCGCGACTCCTGGAGATCTTCGTCATTGGCCGGCGGCCGAACTACGCGGAGCCCCGCGCCGGTGAATGGGGCCCCGGGCTCAAGACCGTCTTCACCCGCTCCATCGCGGACCCCGGAACCTTCAAGAGCGCCCCATTCAACGTGGTGGTGGGCTGGATCTGGCACATCGGTTTCCTGATCGCGCTCTTGCTCTTCATCCCGCACATCGAGCTGATCAAGAGCCTGCTGGGCATCTCGTGGCCGGGGCTGCCCAACCCGATCGTGGACCTGGTGACGGCCGTCACCCTGGTGGCCCTGGTGGCGACCCTGGTGCATCGGCTCACCCACCCGGTGAAGAAGCGCATCAGCACGGTGGAGGACTATGTGGTCTGGGGCATCACCTTCCTGGTCCTGCTCACCGGCTATCTGGCCTATCACCGGGTCATCAATCCCTATCCCTTGGCGCTCGGGCTGCACATCCTCTCCGCGGAGATCTTCCTGATCCTGCTGCCCTTCACCAAGCTCACCCACATCTTCACCACCGTCATCGCCCGTTGGTACAACGGGGCCAGCTTCGGCCGTCGGGGGGTTGCGTCATGAGCGAGCTGACACTCGAGCGGGGCCTGGCGGCCCTGCGCGCCGAGATCGACGGGCCGGTCGCGGCCTTCTTCTCGAGCTGCGTCCACTGCGGCATCTGCGCCACCGCCTGTCCCTTCTACGTGGAGACCGGGGATCCCAAGTACACACCCATCCTCAAGGTGGAGCCCCTGCGGCGGGTCTGGAAATCGGAGTTCACCCTCTGGGGGCGGCTCCTTTCCACCCTGGGCCTGGTGAAGAAGGTCGATGACGCGATGCTGGCCGAGTGGGAGCCGCTCCTCTACGACTCCTGCTCCATGTGCGGACGCTGCTCGCTGGTCTGCCCGGTGGGCAACGACATCCAGGCCATGGTACGCAAGACCCGCGAGGGCATGGTCGCCTCCGGTCATGCCCCGGAGGGCCTGATCGCGGCCTCGGTGCGGGCGGTCCAGACCGGCAGCCCCATGGGCCTCCAGTGGAAGACGCTGCAGGTCCAGATCGAGCACGTGCAGTCCAGCACTGGGCTCGAGGTCCCGGTGGACAAGCAGGGGGTGGACTATCTGGTGATGCTCTCCTCCATGGAGGTCATCAACTTCCCAGAGTACCTGGAGGCCATCACCAAGATCTTCGACCACGCGGGTGTGAGCTGGACCTTGAGCACCCAGTGCTTTGAGGCCACCAACGCCGGCATCCAGATCGGCAGCAAGGACGTAGCGGCACTCCTGGTGCAGCGGGTCGTCGACGCGGCGGTGAAGCTCGGGGTCAAGAACGTCATCAGCCCCGAGTGCGGCCACGCCTATACCGCGATCCGCTGGGAGGGCCCAAACCTGATCGGCAAGCCCTACCCGTTCAAGGTCTTCCACATCATCGAGGTGCTCGATGAGCTGCGCGCCGCCGGCCGCATCAAGACCGAGGGCAAGGAGACCGACCGGCTCTCGAT
Organism: Bdellovibrio bacteriovorus; assembly: GCA_050257475.1. Classification (GTDB taxonomy): domain Bacteria; phylum Pseudomonadota; class Gammaproteobacteria; order Chromatiales; family Chromatiaceae; genus Thiodictyon. The sequence continues at coordinate 1,059 of JBLMWY010000241.1, read as the reverse complement.
GCACGACCCCTGCAACCTGGCCCGCAAGAGCGGGGTGATCGACCAACAGCGCAACCTGATGGACCTGGTGGCCGAGAACTTTGTCGATCTCAAGGAGCACGGCAAGCTCCAGTGGTGCTGCGGGGCCGGCGGGGGCGTCAGCTCCAACGAGCGCGCCGAGCCACTCAAAATGGCCGCCTTCAAGCGCAAGAAGGCCCAGATCGAGGAGGTCTCGCCGGAGCGCATGGTGACCATGTGCGCCACCTGCCGCACCCAGCTCGAGGAGGGCCTGGAGGAGTTCAACATGGACATCCCCGTGGTGGGCCTCACCGAGATGATCGCCGATCACCTGGTGGAGAAGGCTTGAGAGCCGCCCTCAACGAGTCACGCGGGGCCGGCCCGCCGGTCCCCTGCTGGAGATAGAAAACCATGAGTGAACGCGTCGTCGTCGACCCCATCACCCGCATCGAGGGCCACCTGCGGATCGAGGCCCAGATGGAGGGCGCGAACATCGCCCAGGCCTACAGCTCGGGGACCATGGTGCGCGGCATCGAGACCATCCTGAAGGGCCGGGACCCCCGGGACGCCTGGGCCTTCGCCCAGCGCATCTGCGGGGTCTGCACCCTGGTGCATGGCCTGGCCTCGGTGCGCGCCGTTGAGGACGCCCTGGGCATCGAGATCCCGCGCAACGCCCAGTTGATCCGCAACCTGATGAACGGGGCCCAATACGTCCACGACCACGTCATGCACTTCTACCACTTGCATGCGCTGGACTGGGTGGACGTGGTGAGCGCCTTGAGCGCCGACCCCAAGGCCACCTCGGACCTGGCCCAGTCCTTGAGCGGCTGGTCCAAGTCCTCGCCCGGCTACTTCTCCGACATCCAAAAGCGGCTCAAGGGCTTCGTGGAGTCCGGACAGCTCGGCATCTTCGCCAACGGCTATTGGGGACACCCGGCCTACAAGCTGCCACCCGAGGCCAACCTGATGGCGGTGGCCCACTACCTGGAGGCCCTGGCCTGGCAGCGGGACGCCGCCCGCCTGCACGCCATCTTCGGCGGCAAGAACCCCCACCCCAACTTC
>JBLMWY010000240.1:0-12541 GCA_050257475.1 Bdellovibrio bacteriovorus | reverse complement strand
TTGACTGGTCGGGGGAATACCCGCGGAGTCCGCCGTCTGGCTCCTGGTGCAGGGCCTCCGTCTCGATCCCGCCCGCGCCCTCGACATCCTCGACGAGCCCAATGGGATCCAGCTCAGGGGTCGGCGCCTGGGGAGCCGCGACAGAGGCGACTTTCCCAGCGCCTTGCCGGTCGGACTCCATAGACTCCCGGGCGGTGCCCGCACGGTCCGCGAACGATTCGAGCCCGCGCGCCACGCGATCCACCACGGCGCTCACACGGGCGGCCACCTCGTCCGGGGTCCTTCCCTGCAGGACGAGCAGAAGGCTGCCAACCCCGAGCAGCATCGCCGCGGTCGCCACATAGGGCAAGAGGCGCAGACGCCGGCGCGGCGCGCCCTCCGCGCCCTCGTGCCCTGGAGACCTTGCCGCCCGATCCACCGGCTCTCGGGTCGCCGACGGCGATGTGAACCCGGGTTCCCGGGAGGGGGCCGCTGGAGGCTCCTTCGGGTCCACGGCTGGCACGGCCCCATCGGAGGCGTCGAGCTCACCTTGAGCCTCGTTCATGGGGGCCACATCGAGGGCCCGTGCCCGTTCCGCGGACACCCATGCATCGGGCGTCGATGGGGCGGCGGCAAGCCCGTTGCCCGGATGTCCGGCCACGCCGTCCCCGTCTTCGCGCGCTGGACTTGGAGCAGCAGCCGCGTCCCCGGGGGCGGGCCGAGCCTCCGACTCTCCGCCCGAGGGAGGGCGCGCCGGGGACTCGCAGGGCTCCCCGACCAGGTCCTCGATCGCGGCCTGCGCGACCCCGGGATCGAGGGTCTCGATGCGATGGAGCCCCCCATCCGGCAGCTCAGAGAGCTCGGCCGCGAGGTCCTCGATGACCGACCGGCTCTCCGCGCCCCTCAGCACGTGGAGCTCGTCCACGCTCCCGTAGAGCAACAGGCGGTCGCAGACCTTGTTGATCAGACGCGGGACTCCGCCGCTCGCCTGGTGGATCAGACGCAAGGCGTCCGCCTCGAAGGCCGGGTCGCCCGACCAGCCGGCACACTGGAGCCGATGGCGGATGTAGGCCCGGGTCTCGGCCAGGTCCAAGGGCTCCAGATGGCAGGCGGCCACGATGCGCTGCTGGAGCTGCTCGAGATGATGCTGGTGGATGAGCTCGCGCAGCGACTCTTGCCCGACCAGGAAGATCTGGATCAGGGCCCGCGCGCCCTGCTGCAGGTTCGTGATCAGCCGCAGCTCCTCCAGGGACCGGTCGGGCAGGTTCTGGGCCTCGTCGACGACAAGGATGGCGGTGCCGGCGCCGTCCGCCCGGCGCCTCAGGAAATGCTCCAGGCCGTGAAGCAGGGTCGCCTTGTCCAGGCCCCGGGCGGAGAGCCCGAAGGCATAGCTGACCAGCCGGAGCAGGTCATCGGCATCGAGCTGGGTGCTGTCGATGCGCGCGACCGACCTGTCCTCGCCTCCGAGCTGAGCGAGCAGATCCTGGATCAGGGTGGTCTTGCCCATCCCCGGGCGTCCTGTCACGACCAGGAAGCCCTCCTCCCGCATGACCGCATACTGCATGTACGCCTTCGCGCGGGTGTAGCTCCGGTGCTCATAGCAGAAACGAACGTCCGGGGTCAGCCCGAAGGGTGGCTGGGAGAATCCGTAGTAGGTCTCATACATGGCGAGGGGTTGCTCCTGACGGTCGCGCCCAGTCGGGACGAGGCGATCCGGAGGGAGCCAGCCAGGGCCGCGGGCCTGAAGTCCCGCGGGTGCCGGCTGGCAGGTGGCGCCGCCCCCGGGTACCCGCAAGCGCTGACGGGCCTCAGGACCACCGGCGCGGCCGGGGCCCGGGGAAGCCTTCCACCCCAAGCCCCCTTGGCTACCCCTCCGCCCGAGAGCCTACCCGAGTGCCGGATCCCAGTCGTGGACTGATCGTCAGTCTGGACCCTGAGCCGAACCCTGTCGACGCCTTAACCGCGACGGAACGACGCCATTCGTCCTGGCGGATCCGGGTGCCCCACCGGGGCCGGTCGCCCGAGTGCCGGCGCCGGGTCACGCCGAGCCCCGCTCCATGGCGGCGGCACGACCGGGGGACTAGGCGGCGGCACCCTCGACCCGAGGCGGCGACTGGGCCGAGATCTCATCCGGTACCGGATCCCGCTCCCAGTGGATGGGGTCGGGGCTGAAGAAGGCCTTCTCGAGCTCGGTGATGTGATCGCGCAGCGGCGAGGGACAACGACCGGCGAGGCGCGCGAGGTTACCCGGCGGGTCCTGCGGCCAGCGCAGGCGCCCCCAGTTGAGCAGGGCCTCGCGAGCACCCCTGCCGTCACCCCGCTGATAGGCGGCGCGAACGACCTCCACGGCGCTCTCCAAGGGGTCCGGCGCGGGCGCCTCCTCCACTAACGAGCCGGCGGCCCGATCCGCCCGGGCAGCCCCGGCAGGACGACGCCGCCGGCGGAGCACCCCGGCCAGGATGGCCGCCAAGGCCAGGCTGACCCAGAACCAAGGATTGTCAAAGGTTCCGGTCTCGGCATCGGCGGTCTGCGCCGGCGCCCTGGGCGCCGCCGGCGGCACCGCAGGCTGGGGCGGGCGATAGGACAGGGCCTCGAGTCCGGGATCCGAGAGGGGCGTAGGTAAGGGTGCCGGTGCGGGCGGCGGACTGGACAGGAGGCCCGAGGTCCAGTCTGGGTACCAACCCAAGGGATGGGCGCCGGACATCGTATCGCCGGCCGGCTCGGACCCCTCCGGCTCCGGCACGGCACTGGACGGAAACGCCGCGGGGGTCGTCGCACCGGGGCCCTCACCCCCGACACTGAGCCGCAGCGGCTCGCTCCGGGCGCTGCCGAACGGGATCCCAGGAAGCTCCAGCTCCCCCGCCCTACGGGGTAGCAGCATGAGCCGCAGGCGCAGCTCCTCCCGGCGCTGGCCGTTGATCGTCGAGGCCCGGCGCTCCACCCGCCGGTCGAGGATCTGGAAGTCAGTGTCCAGGACCGAGAGATCCGGGCTCGCAAGGGGTCCGTCGGCGCTCACGGCGCTGAGGGTCAGCTCCACGGGCTGTGGGGAGCTGAGCTCCTGGCTGGCGAGATGGGCCTCGACCCTGACCTGGGCCCAGACGGCATCAACGCAGCAGAACAGGAGAAGCGCAACCAGAAGGGGCCGCGCCGCATGGGTTGCTCGATCGCTCATGGTGTACAGCTTGAACCTGAGGCTCCGCGCCCTGAGCGCGCCAGGCCCAGGATCGGGGTTGGTCGGATAGCCCTTCATGAAAGACAGCTCCTCACAGGCAAGGGCAGTAGGGGCACCAGGCTAAGGTCGGGTCAGTCGGTCCCGCCCGATCATCCCCCGATCCATCAGTTTAGGCGACCAGCGCCCGGAGTTTCGGCGATTCGGCTGGACCCTTTGACGCCGTCTCGCCTGTCCGTATAATGCGCGGTTTCCCGATTCTCGGGGAATACTCCTTGCCTCACCGCCTGGGTCTCGCACCCGGTTCGGGAGGCTGTCAACCCGCGAGGAGCATGATGCGTCATTACGAGGTGGTGTTCCTGGTTCATCCGAGCCAGAGCGAGCAGGTCGGAGCCATGGTGGAGCGTTACCGCGGCAACCTGGAGAAGCGCGGTGGGGTGGTCCATCGGCTTGAGGACTGGGGGCGCCGGCCGCTGGCCTACCCGATCAATAAGGTCCACAAGGCCCATTACGTGCTGATGAACGTGGAGTGCGACCAGGAGGCGATCGATGAGCTGGAGAGTGCCTTCCGCTTCAACGATGCGGTGCTGCGCAACCTGATCATCCGCCGCGAGTCGGCCGTCACCGAGCCCTCCCCCCTGGCCAAGTCCGGCGACGAGCGCGAGCGTCCAGAGCCCGCGACTGACGCCGCCAACGACTGAGAGGACCGCATCCATGGAACAGAGCCCCCGTTTCTTCCGTCGCAAGCGCTACTGTCGGTTCACCGCCGAGGGCATCGCCGAGATCGACTACAAGGATCTCAACCTGCTCAAGGCCTTCGTGAGTGAATCGGGCAAGATCGTGCCCAGCCGCATCACCGGCACCTCGTCGAAGTACCAGCGGCAGTTGGCCGAGGCCGTCAAGCGCGCCAGGTTCCTGGCCTTGCTGCCCTACACGGACGGGCATTGATCGACGCCGCCGGCGGCCCGCGGGCGGCCGGCGGCTCGCGCTTTGCCCTCGACCTGCCACCCGAAGCCAGATTCCGGTCATGAAGGCCCTCGCCGGGTTCATTATGCGGGGGTACGCGCAGGCCGCCCTCGTGGCAGCGGCCAGTGCCCTCCTGTCCCTGCTGCTGCCCCCCTTCGCCCTGGTGAGCGGGGCGGCAATCGCGCTGGTGACCCTACGCCGCGGGCTGCGCGAGGGCGCCCTGCTCGGCGGCCTCGCGACCCTGGGCGTCGGCCTGCTCAGCGCCCTTGCCCTGGGAACCCCCTGGCCGGCGCTGGGCACCCTGCTGGTCCTGTGGCTGCCGGTGTGGGCCCTGGCGGCGCTGCTGCGGCACTTCCGCTCCCTGTCCCTCACGATCGCGGCGGCAGGGGGCATCGGCGTCCTGATCGTAATCGCCTTTCATGCCCTGGTGGCAGACCCCGCCGCCGTGTGGCGGGAGCTCATGACCCCCTTCCGGGAGGTCTTGATCCGGGACGGAGTGGTGGAGCCCCCGGCGGCGGATGCCCTGTTTGCGGCCATTGCGCACTGGATGACCGGCGCCTTCGCCGCGGCGCTGGTACTGCAATGGATCCTCGGGCTCTTCCTCGGTCGCTGGTGGCAGGCCCTGCTCTACAACCCCGGGGGCTTCGGGCAGGAGCTGCGGGAGCTACGCCTCCATCGGGCGTTCGGAATCGCGGGCCTGGCCCTGCTCGCCGCGACCGCTCTCGTCCGGGGTCCGGGTTTGATCCCGGACCTCTTGATTGTGCTGCTCCCGCTGTATTTGCTGCAGGGTCTGGCCGTGATCCACCAGATTCATAGGGCACGCCGTCTGCACCCGGGATGGCTATTCGCGCTCTACGCCCTGTTGGTGGTGTTCATGCCCCACGCGGAGCTCCTGGTGGCCTGCCTTGGCCTGGTGGACATCTGGAGCGATCTGCGCGCCCGCTTGGCGCAGGCCCCCGGCGGCGGGGTGTGAGCTGGGTCGGCGACGCAGAGGCGGGCGCCGATCCAGCGTTGAGGCAGCCTTTAGGCACCGTTTTCGCAACGAGAGGACATTCGAAGTGGAAGTTATCCTACTGAAGAGCATCGGCGGTCTCGGAGCCCTTGGCGACAAGGTCAAGGTGCGTCCTGGCTATGGCCGCAATTATCTGGTTCCGGGCGGATTCGCGGTGCCCGCCACTGCCGCCAACCTGGAGGCCTTCGAGGCACGCCGCGCCGAGCTGGAGCGCGACGCCGCCGCATCCCTGGCCTCCGCACAGTCGCGCAAGTCGGCCCTCGAGGGCGTGCGGGTCACCATCGCGCGCAAGGCCGGCGACGAGGGCCGTCTGTTCGGCTCGGTGGGGACCCAGGACATCGCGGCGGCCATCACCGCCGCCGGGGTCGAGGTGACGAAGCAGGAGGTGCGCCTCCCGGCGGGCTCCTTCCGGACCACCGGGGAGTTCGAGGTCCCCCTGCGCCTGCACCCGGAGGTGGAGGCGAGCGTCTTGGTGACCATAGTCCCCGAGGTCTAGGGCGGGCCCCTCTTCGGGGCACCCTGGCGCAGGGAGGCAGCCCCTCCCTACCCCCTTGCGGGGCCAAGGCCCGGGACCGACAATCTCCGGGCACCACCCGCACCCATTCCCAGTCGACTCCGTCCGATGGATGGGGCGCCGGTAGCCCATTGTCAGTCGAGCGCCGCGCCAGACCCGGCGGGGTTGGCGGCGCATCCGGGGGGATCATGTACCAGCCAGCCGAGGGGGAGCCGCTCCCCTATCCCGATTCGGGACCCAGCATCCTACGGGTACCGCCCCACAACCTCCACGCCGAGCAGTCCCTGCTTGGTGGCCTGATGCTCGATAACAGCGCCTGGGACCGCATCGCGGACCTGGTGGTGGAGCGCGACCTCTATCGCCGGGAGCACCGCCTGGTCTTCCGCGCCATCGCCAAGCTGGCGGAGGACGACCAACCCTTCGACGTCGTCACCCTGGCCGAGACCCTGGAGCGCAACGAGCAGCTCGATGCGGCGGGCGGGCTCGCCTATCTGGGCACCCTGGTCAATGAGACCCCCAGCGCCGCCAACATTAAGGCCTACGCAAAGATCGTGCGCGACACCTCGGTGCTGCGCCAGATGATCGCCACCGGCACCGAGATCGCCGACAGTGCCTACAACCCCAGCGGTCGGGAGGTGGCGGAGCTGCTCGACGAGGCCGAGCGGCGCGTGTTCGAGATCGCCGAGCAGGAGCAGCGTGGCGGCGGCGGCTTCCAGCCCATCAAGAGCCTGCTCACCCGGGCGGTGGAGCGCATCGACGAGCTCCACGGGCGCGACGAGCCGATCACCGGGCTCGCCACTGGGTTCTCGGACTTCGACATGATGACCTCCGGCCTGCAGCCGGCCGACCTCATCGTGGTCGCCGGACGCCCCAGCATGGGCAAGACCAGCTTCGCCATGAACATGGCCGAGCACGCGGCCATCCAGACCCGACGGCCGGTGGCCGTCTTCAGCATGGAGATGCCGGGAGATGCGCTGGCCATGCGCATGATGTCGTCCCTCGGACGCATCGACCAGCATCGGGTGCGCACCGGCAAGCTGGAGGAGGACGAGTGGCCGCGGCTCACCTCGGCGGTCAACATCCTGGCCGGCGCATCACTCTTCATCGACGACACCCCCGCCCTGTCCCCCACGGAGCTCCGCGCCCGGGCCCGGCGCCTCAAGCGCGAGCAGGGTGACCTGGGTCTGATCGTGGTGGATTATCTGCAGCTCATGCAGGTCCCCGGGACCAACGAGAACCGCACCACCGAGATCTCGCTCATCTCCCGGTCTCTCAAGGCCCTGGCCAAGGAGCTTCATGTGCCGGTGATCGCCCTGTCCCAGCTCAACCGCAGCCTGGAGCAGAGGCCCAACAAGCGCCCCGTGATGTCCGACCTGCGTGAATCTGGCGCCATCGAGCAGGATGCCGACCTGATCGTCTTCATCTATCGGGACGAGGTCTACAACCCGGAGAGCAAGGACAAGGGTCTCGCGGAGATCATCATCGGCAAGCAGCGCAACGGCCCCATCGGGACCGTCAAGCTCACCTTCCTCGGCAAGTACACCAAGTTTGAGAGCTACATCGACAGCTACTACGGCGAGGACATCCATTGATGTCTCCCCCAGGGGTCCTGATCCGCCTCACCCGTCCGCCTCACCCGTCTGTTGCCGGGCCCCTCGGCCCTCACTATGCTTGGCTCATCATGTCCACCAAGTCCATCAAGCATCTGGGCCGCGGGCCCTTCCGGCCAGAGCAGCTAAGGCCGGGGGATCCCTACGAGCTCTCCAACGGCCATCCGGTGGAGTGTCTGCCCTCCGGAGGCCGCAGCTCCCGGGCCAGCCTGTTGGGTGGGCTGGCCCTGGCGACCGATCCGGCGGTGGACTCCGCGGGCGTGGATACCGGCTATGCCGCCGACGACTACACCCTGCGCGCCCCGGATCTGGCCGTCGGCAACGTGCCCGACGCCCCTGGCTGGGTGAAGGGCGCGCCACCGCTGGCGGTGGAGTATGCCGACACTGGCCAAGACGAATCGGATCTGCCGGTCAAGATCCGGCAGCTCCTCGCCGCCGGCACCCGGCTCGTCTGGGTCGTGCGCCTGATCGGGCCCCGCCGGGTCGACGTCCATCGCGCCGATGCCCCGACCGGTTCCGCCCCCGAGGTCCGGGTCCCAGGCGAGCTGCTGGAGGCCCCTGGGATCCTCAGCAACCCACTACCGGTCGAGGCCCTGTTCGATCCCGGCGCCGCCCAGGAGGTGGCCCTACGCAATCTGCTCCAGCGCCACGGCTATGCGGGCCTGGACGCGGTGCGCGCCGAGGGCGCCGAGGAAGGCCGCGCAGAGGGCAAGGCTGAGGGCAAGATCGAGGGGGAGATCGAGGCCCTGCGGCTCGCCATACTGCAGGTCCTGGAGAGCCGGGGCTTGAGCATCGACGCCGAGCTCCACCCTGTGATCGCCGCCACCACGGATCGGGATCTCCTGACCCACTGGCTGCGGCGCGCCGCTGTCTGCGTCGACAGCCACTCCCTGCTCGATCCGTCCTGACCCTCGGCGCCCGCGACCCGTCCGAGTCGACCGGCACCCGTCCGCGCCCTAGACGAGGGGCCCCCATGGCCACAGGTCCTGCCAAGCCTCGCCCCGCATTTGTCTGCAATGCCTGCGGGACAGCCCAGCCCAAGTGGAGCGGCCAGTGCCCCGACTGCGGGGCCTGGAACAGCCTGGAGGAGGTGGCGCGCCCCCTCCGATCCGGTCCCCGCGAGGGCCAGCGAGGCGGCTATGCGGGTGCCCAGGAGGCGGGCGGTAGCGAGCTGCTGGTGGACATCCGCCCCGAGGAGCGGGTGCGCATCGGCACCGGCATCGGCGAGCTGGACCGGGTCCTGGGTGGCGGCCTGGTGGCCGGCTCCGTCGTCCTGCTCGGAGGCGACCCCGGGATCGGCAAGTCCACCCTGCTGCTCCAGGCCTGTGAGCACCTGGGGGCCAAGGGTCCCGTCCTCTATGTCAGCGGCGAGGAGTCGAACCAGCAGATCGGGTTGCGGGCCCGCCGGCTGGGCCTCGCCGGCACCGGCATCCGGCTGCTCGCGGAGACCCGGGTGGAGCCCATCCTGACCCAGGCGGAGCGCGAGCGCCCCTTGGCACTGGTGGTGGACTCCATACAGACCCTTTACACGGACCTGCTCCAGTCCGCCCCGGGCTCCGTCTCCCAGGTCCGCGAGAGCGCCGCCCAGCTCGTGCGCTTTGCCAAGGGGTCAGACACCGCCGTCTTTCTCGTCGGCCATGTGACCAAGGAGGGGGCATTGGCAGGCCCCCGCGTCCTTGAGCACATGGTGGATACGGTGCTCTACTTCGAGGGCGATGCCGGGGGCGCCTTCCGCCTGGTGCGGGCGGTCAAGAACCGCTTCGGCGCGGTGAACGAGCTGGGGGTCTTCGCCATGGGGGACCGGGGACTGCGGGAGGTCAAGAACCCCTCCGCGATCTTCCTCTCCCGTCATGACCAGCCGGTCTCCGGCTCCCTGGTGATGGTGACCCGGGAGGGCACCCGGCCCTTGCTGGTGGAGGTTCAGGCTCTGGTGGATGAGAGCCCGCTCGCCAACCCCCGGCGCGTGGCCCTGGGGCTGGACCAGAACCGGCTCTCCATGCTGCTGGCGGTCCTGCACCGCCACGGCGGTGTCGGCCTCTTCAATCAGGACGTCTTCGTCAACGTGGTGGGCGGGGTGCGGATCAACGAGACCGCCGCCGACCTCGCAGTGGTGCTCGCGGTGCTCTCCAGCTATCGGGACCGGCCCCTGCCCCTGGACCTCGCGGTGTTCGGAGAGGTGGGCCTCTCGGGCGAGGTGCGTCCCGTCCCCAATGGTCCGGACCGGCTGCGGGAGGCGGTCAAGCATGGCATCCGACGTGCCATAGTCCCGGCGGGAAACAGCCCCAAGGAGGGGGTTCCTGGACTCGAGATCCTGGCCGTCAAGACCCTCCCCGCGGCCATCGACGGGGTCTGAGACGGAACCGGCAAGGCTTAAAGAGCGAAGACTGCGTTCAATCGCGCCCCCGCGTTTCACGTTTCCTCGTCCCTGCACCCTGTATCCGCGGGCGAGACTCCTGGGGCCGACGCCGCCTCAACACACGCCACGCCAACCGCCACGAGATATTTCATGGTGGCCTCGGTGGCCGGTGCCAGGTCCGCGGCGGCCTGCGTGGTGGCGATCAGATAACCGTCATCCCGCTTCACCACCCAACCGGCCCGTTGCAGCTCCTGGACCTTCCGTCGCACGGTCTCCCGCGGGATCCCGCTGTAGTCGGCTATCGACTGCAGGTTGATTGGAGCGGCCTGTAGTTTCCGCCACTCCAGGTCCATGAACTGGCCGTAGGAAAGGCCCGCGATGCGACCCCAGGCCAAATTGCGAGAGCCAATCACGGCCAGCACCAGCATGCGGTCCAGGTCGCCGCCGAACAGCCGGCGCAGCGTAACCAGCAGATCGCAGAACTGGGCGTTATGGACGGGCCAGATGTGGCCGAAGTGCCGGGTGAGAGCGTCGTGATCGAATGCCATGCGCGGCGGCGGCGAGGCTTGCCAAGAGCCTGGTGAGGAAGGGCGGCCCAGGTACGCCCATTCTGGGCGGTTGGTAGATTGCCGGCAAGCCCAGGGCCGGCCACACTGCCCAATCGCCGCTCGGCTCCGGCCGTCGAGGAGCGCTCGCGGCTAGCCTGCCGCAAGACGTCCACCGCCAACCCCCAGGGGCGCGCCCATGTTCAATCCTTCTCGTCGGCTGGGCGCCTGCGCCCTCCCCCTCCTGTACCTCCTGCTCGCCGGCTGTGAGGAACAGGCGCCACCGCCGGCACCGGCGGAGGTCTCCCGCCCCGCGGAGATCCTCGAGATCGTTCCGGCTGGGCTCGGCTCGGGCCTGCGCTTCCCCGGGCGGGTGCGCGCCGTGCAGCGGGCCGAGCTCGCCTTCAACGTGCCTGGGCAGATCGTCGAGTTCCCCGTCGCGGAGGGGCAGGCGGTGGCGCCGGACGACCTGATCGCGCGCCTCGACCCCGAGGGCTTCGAGACGAGGCTTGCAGCCGCCCAGGCCGAGCTCGACAAGGCCACCGCCGACTACGAGCGGGTGCGGACGCTCTGGGAGCGCAGCAAGGCGGTGCCCCGCGCGGAGGTCGACCAGAAGCGCACGGCCATGGAGGTGGCCCGCTCCACGTTCGCCGCGGCCCGCAAGGACCTCGACGATACCCGGCTGACCGCGCCCTTCGGCGGCGTCATCGCCCGCCGGCTGGTGGAGCCGTTCCAGAACGTCCAGGCCAAGGAGCCTGTCGTGAGCCTGCAGAACGTCGATGAGCTGGAGGTCGTCATCCACGTCCCCGAGCGGGTGGTCCGCAGCGAGCCGAAACGGGTCGCGGCCTATGCCCGGTTCGCCGACATGCCGGAGCGCCGCTTCCCGGTCACGCTCAAGTCCTACGCCACCGAAGCCGACCCGCAGACGCAGACCTATGAGGTCGTGCTCGGCCTCTCCCGCCCCGCCGGCGTGAGCCTTCTGCCCGGCATGGCCCTGGAGGTGTTTCCCGCGGAGACGCCGGCCGGCGAGGAGGCGGCCAGCGTGCTCATCCCACTGCGGGCGGTGCTGGCCGGGGCCGACGGCGCGCCGAGCGTGTGGGTGGTCGATCCCGAGAGCTCGCGGGTCAGCCGCCGGCCGATCGAGGTCGGGACCATCCAGGGCGAGGACATCGTCGTGCTCGCGGGGCTGAGCCCCGGTGAGCGGATCGTGACGGCGGGGGTCAATCACCTGCGCGACGGCATGCTCGTGCATCCGCTGTAGGTTCGCGGAGGGCACCCATGAACATCGCGGCCTACACCTTGCGTAAGCGCACCATCGCCTGGCTCGCCTGCCTGCTGCTGCTGGTCGGCGGCTACCTCGCGTATCAGCAGCTCGGGCGCTTCGAGGACCCGGAGTTCGTGATCCGCCAGGCGGTCATCATCACGCCCTACCCGGGCGCGCTGCCGACCCAGGTCGCCGAGGAGGTCACCGACCCGATCGAGGGCGCGGTGCAGCAGCTCCAAGAGGTCGAGGAGATCGCCTCGGTCTCCACCCTGGGGCAGTCGCGGGTCCAGGTGGAGATCGACATGCGCTTCGCCCGGACCAAGGACGACCTCGAGCAGGTGTGGGACAAGCTGCGGCGCAAGGTCGCCGACGCCCAGCGCCAGCTCCCGCCCGGGGCCGGTCCCTCCCTGGTGAACGACGACTTCGGCGACGTCTATGCCCTGTTCTTCGCGGTCACCGGCGACGGTTATCACCTGGAGCAGATCCGCGACTATGTCAAGGACCTGGAGCGGGAGCTCGTGCTGGTGCCAGGCGTGGCCAAGGTCGCAACACTCGGCGCGCCCCAGGACGCCATTTACGTCGAGATCGCCGCCGCCAAGGCGGCTCAGCTCGGCGTCGGGCTGGAGCAGATCAATCAGGCCCTGCGCGAGCGCAACCTGATCGTGCCGGCGGGAGACCTGCGGGTCGGCCCCCAGCGTGTCCCGGTCAGCCCCACCGGCCAGGCCGATTCGGTGGAGGCCATCGGCAACATCGTGCTCACCGCCCCCGGCGTCGATCGGGTGATCTATCTGCGCGACGTCGCGACCATCACGCGCGGTGTGGTGGAGCCGCCGCGCGCCCTGATGCGCTTCGATGGCCAGCCGGCCATCGGCCTGGGCGTCTCCAACGTGGCCGGGGGGAACGTGGTTGCGATGGGCGATGCGGTGCGCGCCCGCCTGGCCGAGCTCGACAGCCAGCGCCCGGTGGGCATGGAGCTCAACGTCGTCTCCTACCAGTCCGACGCGGTGCGCGCGGCGGTCGACGGCTTCGTCGCCAACCTGGTGGCCGCGGTGGTGATCGTGTTCCTGGTGCTGGTCGTGTTCATGGGCCTGCGCAGCGGCGTCATCGTCGGCGCGGTCCTGCTGCT
>JBLMWY010000239.1:0-9729 GCA_050257475.1 Bdellovibrio bacteriovorus | reverse complement strand
GGGAAAGGATCTGCGTTAGGCATCACGAAGTTAGTTCTTGGCCGACCTAAGTCGCTTACAAAGTCGTCGCCAAGGTCTTCTTCGCGTCCATTGCGGTCCCCCGTGGCGTCGGCTCGAGCAGCAGCTTTCAGTGTCGGGGAATCGGTGCCGCAGCACTGACTGACGCCGAGGCTTCGACCGACCGGGCCCCCGACCCCCCTTCGGAGACATCCGCCTCAGGAGTGGCGGAGTCCTTGGTGGATCCGCCCCCCCAGAATGGCCGCGTGCCTGTTATGTCATCCCCAGGCAGCACTTCTTGTACTTCTTGCCGCTGCCGCAGGGACAGGGGTCATTGCGGCCCACGTTCTTGGCCGCCGCGCCGAGGAAGGATGTGTGGAGGCTGGGACGGTCGGAGCGCCCGAGCCGGTGCAGGAGCTTGTTGTATTAATGGGCGAACTGGGCCGCGGTCTGGGCCGGAGAGGCGATGTCCGTCAGGAAGAGCCGCCACTGGTCCTTAGATGCGAGCGCCTGATCGAGGCGCCCGAAGGCCTCGGCGTCCCTCCCCTGTACGCTCAGGGTATCCGCCTTCAGGATCACCGCCTCCACGGCGTTTGGTTCGAGGCCGAGCGCCTGATCGCTGAGCCGCTCCGTGAAGTGCGGCCGGGCGAGGACCTGCTGGTGGCAATAGGCGAGCCGCACCCAGTCGCCGAGACGTTGGGGATCCCTCTCGACAGCCGCCTGGGAACGGGCAATCACCTCCCCCACCGGGCGCATCCGTCCATTGAAGGGCACTTGGAGGCGCACCAGGACCTTGCGCCGGGCCGCCGGGTCGCTCGGCGACCAGCTTGAGCAGCGCGCCAGTGACCACCAGCCGTGCCTCTCCCGTGAAGGCGAGATCCGACCACCGACCGCAGGAGGCGCAGGCCAAATCCTCCGCCAGCAGCGGATCGCGGTTCGGCTCCGCCGGCTCGACGGCGATGCGCCGCACCCGGTGCTCGTTGACGTCGCCGCACTCCGGGCAGCGCAGACGTAGGGTCAAGGTGTCCAGGAACCAGTCCCCCCGGGCGAAGGGGGCGCGCCGGGCCTGCTGCTCTGCCCGGTGCTGGCGGATCCGCTCGCCGACCGCACCGAGCCGCCCATGCTCCAGGTCGAGCAAGCGGGCGAGCTGGTAGAAGGTCTCGTCGAGCTGCGGCTGTCGCCGCGGCAGCTCTGCCTCCCACGGTTCAACCAGGCGCGGGTCTGGATCGGCGGCCGCCAGCCGGCACCAGGATTCCGGATCCTCCTGGAACAGGTCGTGCGCGGGATCGAGGGCAAAGGACGCCACCGGCTCCCCCCGGGATGGCCACCAGCAGCGAGAGGCCATAGATCCGGTGTGCGCCATCGAGGTCCGTCCAGCGGGCGATCAGGTGGTCCCGGGCCGGCCCGCCGATGGCGACCAGGGCATCCCGCGCCTCCTCGCAGAGCAGGTCCCCCGAGTCATCGCCCATGGATCCCGTGAGGGCGGGCACCAAGGCATCCCAGCCCAGGCGGCCCATGACGCAGGCAATGGTCACCCTCCCGTAGCCGTCCCGCTCCCGCTCCAGGGCCTCGATCAATGCGGCGTGACCGCGCCCGGCTCCAGGGTCCCCAAACGGGCCAAGAGGGTCTGGAGATGGGGCAATGGGGACAGGTCCGCCGAGAGCAGGGTCACCAGGTCCGCCAGACCCATCGCCGCGGGATCGAGCACGGGGCGCGCGCAGGCGGCGGCCACGCTACCGATCGATCCCAGTGTCTGGCGAGCCCCTTGGTGAGGCCACCGCGGCCCCAGGGGCTCGATCATCCCGATCAAGGTCAACTAGAACAAGAGTTGGTCACGCGGGCTTGAGGCCTGGCTAGGCAACCACACCCTTAAGCAGCTAGCCGTCCCAGCCGCCGCGGACGGCGAATTACTCAACGCCGAGGGTTTGCACATATGACCAATCTTGTCCATCGGGGGATCGGGGCGACCTTGATCACGGGGCTGCTGACCACGGGCGTCATTGCCGCCTGTAGCCGAGACACCTTGGGGATGCGGGGGCCGGGTCCGGCTCCCGTGGTCGGCCGCAAGACGCTCTCGGTGGACCCGGCGAACCCACAGGCCCTGGATCGGGCACTCAGCCGCATCGCCGATCGCCGCGTTATCCTCGTCGGCGAGACCCACGACCGCTACGACCACCACCAGAACCAGCTCGCCGTCATCCGTGCCTTGCACGCGCGTGGCCGCGATGTGGCGGTCGGAATGGAGTTCTTCCAAAGCCCGTTCCAGCCCCACCTGGACTCCTTCCTGGCGGGGGAGGTCAACGAGAAGCAGCTGCTGAAGCGGACCGAGTACTACGCCCGCTGGCGCTACGACTACCGGCTCTACCGCGACATCTTGGAGTACGCCCGCGCCCAGGGGATTCCGCTGGTGGCCCTGAACGCCCCATCCGAGCTGGTGGCCCGGGTCTCTCGGGAGGGCCTCGGGACCCTGACCCCCGAGGAGCGGGCCGGGCTGGTGGTGACACCGCCCGGGGGCGAGGCCGCCTACGAGGCGCGATTGCGGCCCGTCTTCGAGCTCCATGGCCAGATGGACGAGGCGCGCTTCCGGCGGTTCGCGGACGTCCAGCGCCTCTGGGACGCCTACATGGCGCGTGCCGCCAGCGACTTCCTGGCCGCCAACCCGGGCAAGACGCTGGTGATCCTGGCGGGCTCCGGGCATGTGGTCTATCCAGACGCCATCCCCGGTCGGCTTGCAGGTCTGCCCCCCGAGGAGATCGCCATCCTGGCGACCGGTCCCAGGGAGCGTTACGCGGGGGGTGTGCCGGATATGCTGTTCGCCGAGCGTGACCTGGCCCTGGAGCCGGCGGGCCAGATCGGGATGGAGCTGGCCGCCCAGGGGGATGGCGTCAGGGTCCACCGGGTGAGGCCCCAGAGTCCGGCGGAGCGGGCTGGGTTCCAGACGGGTGACCGGATCCTCTCCATCGCCGGGGAGCGGGTCAGCAGCATCGAGGATGTGCGTCTCGCCCTGCTGGATCGTGGTCCCGGCGAGGAGCTCTGGGTCGATTGGATGCGCAGCGACGGCAGAAGCCGGCAGGGCAAGGCGCGGCGTCTCTCCGCGCCACTCACCTTGCTTTGAGGAGACTGCCTGAATACGAGTGCTGTCCCGGCAACATTCCCTACCCCTATAAGGGGCAGGCCGGGATTGGGGTGAGACCCAGCGGCTAAAGTGGCGCCCCCGGGCGAGCTTCGACCCCCCTCCTAGCCTCCCCGCTGCCCGGGGGGAGGAATGGGATTAGACGCAGGGAGGGAAAGTCCTTCTGGCGGCAGCGCCACTCGTTACGCCGACTCCCGCCAATCAGACGGTGACCCCAAGGGTCTGCTGGATCTGCTGGGCCACGGGCCCCGCGATCCCCGTCTTTTGGGCCAGATCCGTGAGATAGGCACGCTCCTGGGGGGTGTCGACCTCGACGGCGAGCAGGGAGGCGGCGTAGACCTGGGCGGCCACCTCGCGATTCGGGATCTCCGCGGCGAAGGCGTTCAGGTCCAAGGGCTTGCGCAGCTCCGCCAGGATCCAGGCCTCCGCGTCCCCCTGGATCCCCGCCTCCTTGAGCTTGCCGACGATGCGCTGGATCTCGTCCGCGCTCACCTGGCCGTCGGACTTGGCGACATTGATCATGCCCTTGATCACCAGCTCCGCTGTGTGCTCCAGGACCTGGGCTTCGGCAGGGGTCTCGGGCCCGGCAAGCGCCACCGGGACCTGGCCGCCGCTGAACTGGGGCGTCTCACCCCCAGGGGCGGGGCCCGAGGCCCCCTGCCCCGCGTTGGTCAGGGCCTTGTAGGCCACGCCGGCGAGAAGTGCCAGGGCACCACCCTTCACGGCCCCGGAGATGGACTTGCTGCCGCCCCCCAGGACGGAGCCAAGGATAGCGCCGATGCCGGCGGCCTGAGCGGGGTTCTGGGAGGCATTGCCCAGCGTCGTCTTGGCCATGTCCAGCACGTTCCCTAAGACGCCGCCGAGCCCTCCTTGCCCGCCCTGCCCCCCTTGGCCCCCCATCATGGAGCCCAGGTTGGTCTGAAGGTCCTGAAGCACGTTACCGATCTGGCCCTGACCGGACTTGGATAGGTTGTTCTGCATGAAGCTGCCGAGCAGATCGCTGAGATTGGCCATGGGTCTCTCCTAGGTTGGTTCTTGGTGGCTGCTGGTATTAGTAGTTGATGCAAAGGGCCCGGCGCTGGCCGACCCGACCCGCGGACCTGCCCCGCCCCAGGAAGCATGGGGCCTGCAACCGTGATTTGCCACGCCGGCAGCCCAAGGCCGGCCCTTGTCAGGTCAAGTCGGACTCCGGACAGGGGTTACCGGGGGATCGATTGAGCCGAGCCGCATAGTCGCTGCTCTCGCGCCCCAGCACATCCAGGCAGCGACCACCCTGTAAGGCGAGGACCTCACCTTCCCCGAGGGGCCGCCAGAGCTCGTCGGTCAGGGGCACGCTGGCCACCAGCGAGACGTCCTGGCGCACCGTGGCCAGGCTGATGCCGGCCTCCGCCAGCTCGGGACCCGGGCGCCAGCAGGCCCGCTGGAGCAGATAGAGACCCGGCGCCCGAATGGCGCCATCCGACTGGGTGCGGCGATCGGCGTGGACGAAGAGGGCCGTGCTGTCGCCGTAGATGAAGTTGGCCGTCCCCAGGGCGCGCAGCTCCTCGGCCAGCCCGGCAAGGACTGAAAGCCGCTCGGTAAGTGGTGGAGCCTCCCCTTCCGACCGAAGCCACAGGGGCGTCAGGCGCTCCAGCAGGGCGCAGAAGGCCCATTCGGAGTCGCTGTCGCCCACCGGTCGGAAGCGCCCGGGACGCAGCGACGGGCTCGCGTGGATGCCGTGTAGGTCGCCGTTATGCGCGAAGCTGTGCATCACGCCCCCCAGCTCCCGGGCGAAGGGTTGGGTATTGCGGAGGGAGCGCCCGCCGATGCTTGCCAGACGCAGGTGGCAGAGCACCATGCAGCCGCGGCGCTTCTGGGTCTCCAGGAGGCGCATCAGGGGGCTGTGGGCCGCGGGATGGGGCTCGCGGACCAGGAACAGGTCCGGACCCTCGTAGAAGGCGCAGCCCCAGCCGTCCCGGTGGGGTCCCTCGTCTCCCCCGTGTCGGGCCAGCCGCTCCAGGGAGAGGTCCACGGTGGCGGGGACCCGGCTCGACATGGCGAAGAGCTCACACATGGGCCACCTCCGGCTCAGCCTTCTCAAGCAATTCGATCCCGTCACCCGGGGCCAGGCCAAGCAGATCCTGGGCGCGCCCCTGATTCACGGCGAGCTCCACCAGGCCGAGGGCGTTCTCATACCAGAAGGGCTCCCCCGGGGGTACCTCGCAGAAGGTGCGAGCCCGCTCCAGCACCCGGCCGGCCGCCCGGATGCGGGCTTGGGCGGGCAGGGTCGCGGCGAGCAGGCCACACATCAGGTTGCCGTAGCGGTCGGCATACACCACCGCCGGCAGCGCGTCCGGCCAGTCCGCGCCCACCAAGTCCACGGCATCCAGGGGCGACAGCCCCAGGTCCTCCCCGAGGCACAGGCGCGCGGCCGCCGGGGCGAACCAATCGCGACCGTGGAAGCTCGCGGACAGGTCCTGAGGCAGCCAGCCGATGCGCCACGCCTGGACCGCTCGGTCCCTGAGGCTCACCCGGGCCAGGAGCCCGTTGTCAGGCGCCAGGAGCCAGTCCCCACCGGTCTTCACCAGGAGCCCGGCACGCTCACCGCCCACCCCTGGATCCACGACGCAAAGATAGAGGGTGCCGCTCGGCATGTCCCGCATCAAGGCCGGCAGCAGGTAGGCGGCCAGATCCGCACGGAAGGGCGCCAGGTCATGCACCAGGTCGATCACGGGCAGGTCTGGAACCAGCGTCGAGAGCCGGGCCCGCATCTGGCCTAGATAGACGCCCGACCCGAAGTCGGTCACCAGGGCGAGGCGCGCGATGCCGGTGGGGTCCATCGGGGGTTGGGTCGGTTAGAGACGGGGTCCATCATCAATGTCGATTCCACCCATGGCGTCAACCCCTTGGCGCAGGACGGCGATGCCACCCTGACGGGACAGCCCTCACGGGACCTGGGAACCCTCCAGCCCCAGGCTCGCCGGGTCCTGGTGGATGGTCACATCGGCCTGGGGATAGAGCACCCGGAGACGATCCTCGACGGCATCGGAGATCCGGTGGGCCTCGATGAGCGGCAGCTCGTCCGCCAGCTCCAGGTGGAGCTGGATCACGGGCGTCTGCCCGGAGCGTCTGGTCCGCAGCGCGTGCACGCCCAGTACCCCAGGCACCGCTGCGGCGGTCTGACGAATGCGCGTGCGCTCTTCGGGGTCCAGCTCCCGGTCCATCAGCAGGTCCACAGCGTCGCTGGCGATCCGATAGGCGCTATACAGGATGTAACCCGCGATCACCAGGGCGAACACCGGATCCAGGCCCGGCCAACCGAGGGCCGCGAGCGCCAGGGCGACCAGAGTGGTGGCGTTGGTCGCGAGATCGGTGGCGTAGTGCAGGGCGTCGGCCCGGATGGCCGTGGACTGAGTGCGCTGGATCACATGGTGCTGCAACGTGAGCAAGGCACCGGTGGCCACGATGGCGAAGATCATCACGGCGATGCCGACGCCGATCTGAGTCAGTGGTTGGGGATTGAGCAGCCGATCCAGGGCGTGGAGGCTCAAAAAGACCGCCGAGCCGGCGATGAAGGCCGCCTGGCCCAGCCCGGCCAGGGCCTCCGCCTTGCCGTGACCGAAGCGGTGATCGCTGTCAGGGGGCTGGAGCGAATAGCGCACCGCCAGCAGGTTCACCAGAGAGGCCCCCGCATCCATGAGCGAGTCGATCAGCGAGGCCATCACGCTGACGGACCCGGTGACCACCCAGGCCGCGAGCTTCACCAGGATCAGCAGGACGGCAGTCGCCACCGAGGCCCTTGTGGCCAGGTGCAGCAGGCGGGGGATCTCGTCGGGCGTGGACATGGGGGCTACCACCTACGAGGACGACCGGCGGGGGTTCTGACCTAGCGTCATCCGGATCGCGACACAGCAGCTCGGGCAGGGCAAGATAGCACCCAGCGGCTCCCCGGGGCCATCGTGCGCGGTGGGCCCGCGGATCGTGGAAACCCAAGGCCCGGACATCGCTGTCCGGGCCTTGCTGGTTGACCGCCCGGGCACCTCAGCCCCCGAGCGGGTACGTTACTCGGTCACCGATTCGCGTGGCAGGCGGTGCAGCCCGCATTGCGGTGCTGGCTCCGGGAGTGGATGTTGGTGAAGTTGCCGGTCTTGGTGCCGTGGCATCCGCTCACGCTGCACGAGAAGTTGCCGGCCGTCGGCTGAGTGATGCCGGCGCGCGTCACCGCATAGCCCATTTCCAGCTCCAGGTTCATCCGCAGCGGTTTGCCGGTCGTGAAGCCCGTGATCGGCACATCGTGGCAGGTGCCGCAGGTCCCGTTGGCACCCAGGGCATTGGCCTTTGGCTCGACACCGTGGTTGATGGTCTGGAAGGTGTGGACCGCCACCGCTTCGGTGCCGCTGGGCATTTCTGTGCTTCCCGGCAGGCCTGCGCAGACGCTACTCGTCTCCTGGTTGACCTCATCAATCCCCAGGCCGACCGCGACCGCGCGGCAGAAGCTGCCCGTGCGGAAGAACTCGAACGTCGAGTGGCCGATCAGGGTCGCGCCGTTGCTCGCGAGCTTGCCCCAGTGCTCCTTCATGGGGTAGATCTTGGCAGCGGCGTTCTTTGCGCCGAGCTTCGGGTCGATCGCGCCGCTGGCGTTGAGGACGGCCGTGGGCACGCCGAGCACATAGGCGGGCTCGCCGGCCGCAAAGCCGAAGCTCGACGCCACGTTGGCGGCCAGTGGGATGGTCGGAACGCCGTTCAGGGGCTCGCCGAGGTAATAGACCTCGCTCTTGCCGTCGAACCATGTGTAGCTCGGCGTCAGGTTGAAGCCCTTGTCCTCCCGGGGCAGCCAGCCGCCGCGCCCATTGCAGGCGGAATCCGACGGATGGGGGTCCTGCCAGTCGCGGGCCACCTCGGTGCCAACCCCAGCCTTCGCGTACTTTGGAATGTGGCAGGTCTGGCAGGCCACCTTGGCGGTATGGCGGTTGAGCTGGGTCCCGGTCGTCGTGGCGGGATGGGGCTGGCTGGTGTGGCAGCCGGAGTTTTCGCACGTGAAGCGCCCCGGCACGTCGTTGGCGCGCAGGTCCAGACCGCGTCCACGTACTCGATGGTCACCGGCGTTGTGGCAGTCAGAGCAGGTCTGATCGGCGCCCTGGGGGCTCATGTGATAGTCCAGGGTCGGGGTGGCGCTCTGGGCGGGCTCCTTGGAGAGGTCGCCGCGCTTGGCCCCGTCGGCCCCGGCCGCCCCCGCATGACAGTTGAGGCAGGACTGCCGTGTCGTGGGGTGCACCGTCTGGGCCGCCTCGAGGGTGGTGACGGCCATGGGCGCCATGGGCACCTCTAGGGGCAGGGTGTCGCTCCCGGCCGGCAGGAACTGGAAGTCCTCGGTGTTGGGGTCGACGTTCGGGATGCCGGCGAAGCCCTCGCGCACCACGGTCGAGCCATCTGCAGGGATCAGGTGGCCGCTGGCGTCCTCCGCGACATTGACCAGGGTCAGCGGGGTAAAGCCATAGCCCTTGGCGGTCCAGTCTGGGAAGCGCTTGTAGACCTCCTGGTGACACATCAGACAGTCGATGTTCTCCAATTGGGCATGGGCCTCGTCGGAAGAGGGATCCAGCAGCTCGAACTCCGACTGGGCCATCGGGAACCGCCCATTACCGACGTGGCAGCCGGCACAGGTGAAGCGCGGTGAGTTCTCGTGGGTGCCGCAGTAGGTGTTGACGCCGGTGGCCACCAGCTCGCTCGCCGGGTGGGCCGGGCGCTCTCCCGCGGCATAGAAGTCCAGCGGGATGTTGGGCACGTTGGGGAAGGCCCCGCCCTGCTGGTAGTGCACCGAGCCGTGCATCTCCCGCGCCTCGGTCTCGTGGCAGGCTACGCAGACCTCAGGTCCTGTGTACTCCGTGATGCACTCCGAATGGGCCACCGCGGGGTCCGTCGGGACCGGGTTGCAGGCATTGGGCGGCGGCGGGGCCGCATTCACCGTGATGCTAACCGTGTCGGCCGCGCTCGTGGCGCCGCTGTTGTCGGTCACTACCAGGCTGAAGGTGTAGCTGCCTGCCTCGAGCGTCACGCTGGGGCTCGCGCTGTTGGCCGGATCGGGGGTGCCGGTCCAGTTGTAGCTCGCGATGGTGCCGTCGGGATCCGAGGAGCCGCTGCCGTTGAGGACCACGTTGATGCTGCTCTGCCCGGCACTGAGGGTCAGCGTCTGGTCCGACCCGGCGTTGGCCGTCGGAGCCTGGTTCGGCGCCGCATTGACGGTGATCCGCACCGTGTCGGCCGCGCTCGTGGCGCCGCTATTGTCGGTGACCGCCAGGCTGAAGGTGTAGGTCCCGGCGGACAGCGTCACCGTCGGGCTCACCGCGTTGGCCGGATCGGGGGTGCCGGTCCAGTTATAGCCGGCGATGGTGCCGTCCGGGTCGGAGGAGCCACTGCCGTTCAAGGTTACGGCGATGCTCGTCTGGCCGGCGGCGAGCGTCAGGGTCTGGTCGGGTCCGGCGTGGGCCGTCGGCGCCTGGTTCGGGGCCGGGTTGACGGTGATCCGCACCGTGTCGGCTGTGCTCGTCGCCCCGCGGTGGTCGGTGACCGCCAGGGTGAAGGTGTAGCTGCCTGCCGCGAGCGTCACGCTGGGGCCCGCG
>JBLMWY010000238.1:0-5092 GCA_050257475.1 Bdellovibrio bacteriovorus | reverse complement strand
GGGGGGGGGGCGGGGGGGGGGGACGAAACCCGCCGCCGAGATCACCCTCCACTCCCCCTGGCAGGGGGAAGGTTAGGATGGGGGTCGAACCCTAAGGCCCGGCTCCGGCCCCGCGGTGGATAGCACCCGGGGCCCGCCGGGGGAAACGTGGAATCTGCGATCGGAGCTCATGGCATTGGGCACGGCGGCGCGCATCGTACTCGCGGAGGATCACAGGATCCTGCGGGAGGGTATGCGCGCGATCTTCCGGAGCGAGGCCGATCTGGAGCTGGTGGGCGAGGCGGAGGACGGCCGAGAGGCGATCCATCAGGCGCGGGAGCTGCGGCCCGACCTGCTGATCCTGGATCTTTCGATGCCAAGGATGGACGGTCTGTCGGCGCTCGGTGAGATCAAGCGGGTGGCGCCCGGCACCCGGGTGCTGGTGATGACGGTTCACCGCACCGAGGAGTACGTGTTCAAGGCCATCGAGGCCGGCGCCGACGGCTATGTCCTGAAGGACGCGAGCGCCCCCGAGCTGCTGGTGGCGGTGCGCAGCGTGCTGCGGGGCGAACGGTACCTGTGCGCGGCGGTGGCCTCGCAGTTCGTCACCGCCTTCCTCAACGGCAAGACAAGACAGGCGAAAGGGTCAAGCCGCGCCGCCGCGGAGCCGCGCTCTCCCCTGGAGACCCTGTCGAGCCGCGAGCGCGAGGTCCTCAAGCTGATCGCCGAGGGCTATCGCAGTCGGGCGATCGGCGACTTCCTGTGCATCAGTGAAAAGACGGTGGAGAAGCACCGGGCCAACCTGATGCGCAAGCTCGGCGTCAACAGCGCCACCGCGTTGACCGCCATCGCGATCGAGCAGGGCCTGGTCACGCATTGAGCGGCGGATCAAGGGGCCATTCGGCCTCGATGGTGGTCCCCTCGCCCGGGGCCGTGCGGACCGAGAATGAGCCGCCCGCGAGCTCGGCCCGCTCGCGCATGGAGCCCAGGCCAATACCGCCATTCCGGCCATTCCGGGGGCGCGCGTCGGGATCGAAGCCGACGCCGTCATCACTGACCAGGAGCCGGAGCCTGCCCTCCCCGTCCTCAAGCCCCACCACCAGGCGGCAGGGGCCGCTGTGCTTGGCCACGTTGTTGGTCGCCTCCTGGACGATGCGGTAGATCGGCGTTCGCAGCCCTTCCGGGATGTCGGATTCGAGCGCGGTGAGCCGCGGCTCCACGGTCACGGCGGGGTGTAGCTTCGCAAACTCCCGCAAGTGCCACCCCACGGTCGCGACCAGCCCCAGGTCGTCCAGGATGGAGGGGCGAAGCTCGGTGGAGATGCGCCGCACCTCCTCGACCGCCTCCTGGATGGCGGGGATCAGGGCGCGCAGCCGCAGGATCCCGGAGCGGCGCTCGTCCGGAACGGGCGGGCCCAGGGAGGCCTCGATCAGGAATTTGATGCCGGTCAGCCTCTGGCCGAGGCTGTCGTGGAGGTCGCGCGCCAGGCGCCGCCGCTCCTCCTCCTGGACCTTGAGCAGGCGCGCCGTGAGGTGCTGGACCTCCTGCTCCATGCGCCTGCGTTCGGTGATGTCCTGGACATTGCCCAGGACGGCGGGACTGCCACGGTAGCGGATCAGGGTGTGACGCATCTCGACCCACCGGACCTGGCCCGACTGGGTGATCAGGCGAAACTCTTGTTGCGCGGGGACCGGCTCCCCCTGGAGCCTGCCGCGCGCAATCTCGGCCAGCGGCTCCCGGTCGTCCGGATGCACGTGCTGCCAGGGATCGACCCGCAGCAGCTCCTCACGGTCATACTCCAGGAGCTCGGCGAACAGCGGATTCACGAAGCTTAGCCGGTCGTCCTGGAAAATGAACACGCCGGTCGGTGAGCTCTCCACCAGGTTGCTGTAATTCTCCTCGGACTCCCGCAGGGCCTCCTCAGCGGCCTTCGAGGCGGAGATATCGAAGGAGACGCAGATCGATCCCGTGGGCTCGCCGGGGAGCGGCGACCTGGCGAGGTGAATCGGGACGCGGGTGCCATCGCGCCGCCGGGCCTCCACCTCGCCCGACCAGCTCGTGCGCGCCTGGCAGCCATTGGGCCCATCGAGGGGACTGCCATCGGACTGGCGGAAGCTCACGGCCTCCCTCAACGGCCGCCCCTCGGCCTCGGATGCCTTCAATCCATAGAGCACCTCCGCGAAGCGATTCCAGTACAGGATCCGTCCCTCGCCATCCACGGCAACCACCGCCTGCTCAACCGCATCCAGCAGGCTCGCCCGGAACTCCGTGGCCTGCTGCGCGCGCCGGCGGCCCTCCACCTCGTTGCGCAGCCGCCGGTTGGATGCCTCGAGCTCCGCCGTCCGCTCATGCACCCGCGACGCCAGCTCCTCCCGCTCGGCCCTCAGGGTGCGTTCCGCGGCCTCGCGTTGGCGCATGTTGCGCGCGCTCGGGAGCACGAAGAGGAACAGCAGCAGGGGCAAGACGATCCCGACGCTGAGCACGGACTCGATCAAGGGCTCGAGGGGCAGCAGGGCGGGGAACCAGTGCATGAGGATCCAGGTGGCGGTCGGCGTGGCGACGAGCAGGGTGCCCGCCACGATCACGAACCCGGCGCCCGGGGTGGCGGAGATCCACTCGCGCAGGCGGACAAGGCCGGGGACGGGACCGTCTCTCGGGGCGTCGCTCTCATCACGCGGATTCTGCATCTGGGGCAACTCCGAACGGGTGGCACGGCACCAGGATCCCTCGACCCGGACCTTGGGGACCGACAGAACCCACCTGGGGTTTTGGCAACTGGCGCCTACAGTGCCCTGAGTGGGCCCTCCGCGGCAATCCTGCGGTCCGGGGCAGACCCGGGCGGGTCCGACCACGGCCGCCGCCGATCGCTCCTGAGGTAGGTCGCGCCCGCCCCGACGACAACGGCGGGCTGGTGGTCAAGGATGGCGATTTCGTGACAAGATCCAAGGGCCGATCAGCCCCAGGATGCGACGTCCGATGACTGCCGTACCCGCCATTGTCTCGGGCCAAGCCGTGCGGCCGGGAGAGCGCGCCCGCATCGACATCCCCCTGCCCAACCTCTATACGCAGACACCGGTCTCCATGCCCGTGCACGTGGTCCACGGCCGCCGGCCCGGGCCGCGGCTGTTCGTCACCGCGGCCCTGCATGGGGACGAGATCAATGGGGTCGAGATCATCCGCCGTCTGCTCCTGCACCATGGGCTGGACCACCTGCACGGCACCTTGCTGGCGGTGCCGGTGGTGAACGTCTACGGCTACATCCGACAGTCGCGTTATCTGCCGGATCGGCGGGACCTCAACCGCAGCTTCCCGGGCTCTGACCGGGGCTCACTCACCGCGCGGCTGGCGGCGACCTTGACCAACGAGGTGGTGGCGGGCGCCACCCACGGGGTGGATCTGCATACCGGTGCCCTGCACCGGGAGAATCTGCCCCAGGTGCGCGCCGCCTTGGATTCCTGCGAGGCCATGCCGGCCCTGGCGCGGGCCTTCGGCACCCCGGTGATCCTGGATGCGGAGCTGCGCTCCGGATCCCTACGTGCAACCGCGGCGGAGCGGTGCATCCCGGTCCTGGTCTACGAGGCGGGGGAGGCCTTGCGCCTCGACGAGTTCGCGGTGCGGGCGGGGCTGCGGGGCGTGCTGGGTGTGATGCGTCACCTGGGCATGATCGGGGGGCGCGCCGGGAGCCGCGTCATCCCCCGCAACCCCGTGGTCGCGCGTGCCTCCCTGTGGGTGCGGGCGCCCCAGAGCGGGGTGCTGCTCTCGACCACCCCGCTTGGGGCCCACGTCAAGGCCGGGGATAGGTTGGGGATCTTGGCCGATCCCTTACGCAGCGCCGATGAGCACGTGATCGCCCCAGTCGACGGCATCGTGATCGGCCGCACCAACCTGCCCCTGGTCACGGAGGGGGAGGCCCTTTATCACATCGCCCGCTTCGGCGAGCCCGCGGCCGCCGCCGCCCTGGTCCAGCAGTACCGCGACGCGCTGGACCCGGACGAGTCGGAAGACGCGGAAGAGCTCGTCATCCTCTAGCCGCGGATCGGCGCCGCGGCCCGGCGCGACCCGCGGCCAGACCCCCCAATGAAGAAGGGGCGCCAATGGCGCCCCTTGGTCTCGGCGACCCGGCATTTCAAGCCGGGTGCACGAGCGATCAACCTTCCAGGTTGTCCAGGGCCTTCTGGAAGCGGTTGGCGTGGGAACGCTCGGCCTTGGCCAGGGTCTCGAACCAATCGGCGATCTCGTCGAAACCCTCGTCGCGGGCGGTCTTGGCCATGCCCGGGTACATGTCGGTGTACTCGTGGGTCTCGCCGGCGATGGAGGCCTTCAGGTTGTCGGAGGTGCCGCCGATCGGCAGGCCGGTCGCCGGGTCACCGACGGCCTCGAGGTACTCCAGGTGGCCATGGGCATGCCCAGTCTCGCCCTCTGCGGTGGAGCGGAAGACGGCCGCGACGTCGTTGTAGCCCTCCACGTCCGCCTTGCTGGCGAAGTACAGATAGCGGCGGTTGGCCTGGGACTCGCCCGCGAAGGCCTCCTTCAGGCTGTGTTCGGTCTTGCTGCCCTTGAGCTCCATAACGATCTCCTCGGTAATTGCCTCGGTTGGATGTGGGTTACTCGACCCGGGGCGAAAGATAGGGACCCTTGGGCCAATTACGAAATTGTTTGTTCCAATGGCGCCGATAGTGGATTTTTATGACGGTCCCGCCCCAGCCTCCGCCAGATAGGTCACACAGCGCAGCTCCGCCGCCCTGACCGCCTCGGCGATCAGGTCCACGGCCGCGGTGCGCGGGAAGCTGCGGCGCCAGGCCAGGGCGATGCGGCGCGACGGCGGGTCGCTGGCGAAGGGCCGCACGCACAGGATGTTGCGGGCGAAGAAGGGATCCTCGCTGCTGGCGGTGCAGGGCAGCACCGTGATCCCCACCCCGCTGGCGACCATGCAGCGGATGGTCTCCAGGGACCCACCCTCGAAGCGTCGCTGCAGGCCGCCGCTGGCGGTGTCCGTCTGCAGGCAGCGGGGGCTGGCCTTGAGGACCTGGTCGCGAAAGCAATGGCCGGAGCCCAGGAGCAGGACGTTCTCCTCCGAGAGGTCCTCGATGTCGATGCTGGGGCGTGCCTGCCA
>JBLMWY010000237.1:0-9760 GCA_050257475.1 Bdellovibrio bacteriovorus | reverse complement strand
CGACCTTTTCGGGGTTCATGGAAGATCCGGAGAGGAGGGGCACACCCGCGCCCCTGCGGAGCGCGGGCCCGAGGGCGGCGGACAGGCCCCTACAGCTTGAACTCGAGCCCCCGCAGCTTGCGTTGGAAGTCCTTCGATACCGTCTCGATATCCTGGTCGTTGGCGAGCACCTTGGGCGTCAGCACCACCACCAGCTCCACGCGCGCTGAAGTCTTGCCACGCTGCCCGAAGAGGAAGCCGAGGTAGGGCGTGTCGTAGAGCCCCGGGACGCCTGATTTGTCGCTGTTACGCCGATCCTGGATAAGACCGCCGAGGACCACCGCCTGGTTGGAGCGGACGGCCACGGTGCTGGTGATCTTGCGCGTCAAGAACTGCGGACCAAAGTCCGAGGCGCTGCCCGGGGTACTCACCTCTTGCTCGATCTCCATCTGGACCATGCCGCCCGGGGTGACCCTGGGCTTGACCGACAACATCACGCCCGTGTCCTTGTACTGGATCTGGTTGACGATGTTCGCGTTCGCGCTGACGGTGCTCTGCTGCTGGGCGGTGGCCACCGGGACCTGCTCACCGACCTGAATCTGGGCCTTCTGATTGTCGAGAACCATCACCGACGGTGAGGAGAGCACGTTGATCAGGCTCTCGCCTGCCAGGGCATCCAGCACCGCACGGATCTGACTCGGACGGGAGACCACCACCCAGCTAAAGCCGCTGCGCAGCGCGTCGTCTTGAGTCGTGAGCGACCCTTGGTTTAATTGCACACGACTCCGCTGGTCGTCAGTCGCCAGGCCAAAGAAATTCCACTGAACGCCGTATTTCAGGCTCCCGGTGAGTGAGATCTCGACGATGGTCGCCTCCACCAGGACCTGGAGGGGCGGGATGTCGAGCTGCTTCAGGGCGTCCAGGATCTTCTTGTAGTCCTTGGGGCTGGCACGCACCAGGAGCGAGTTGTTGACGGCATCGGCGACGATGCTGACCTCGGAGGACATGGGGAGGCTGCGGGCGCCGGCTCCCCGCTGGGAGAGGCCGCCCCCTGTCCCGCCACGGCGCAGGGAGCTGCCCCCTTGGGAGCCCATCCCGGTGCCGCCGCCTACGCCGGTGGTGTCACCGCCCTCGTCGCCCACGGCGTTGATGGCGTTCACCGAGTTCAGCCCGAGGCCGGAGCTACCGAAGCCCGAGCTGCCGAAGCCGGAGCTGCCAAAACCCGAGCGGCCAAAGCTCGAGGTGCCGAAGCCCGAGGAGCCGATGCCCGAGGTGCCAAGGCCCGGGGCCACCCCACCCACGGACCCCCGACGGCCACTGGTCTCCCCGCCGAAGAGGGCGGACAGCACGTCGGCCAGATTCTCCGCGTTGCCATGCTTGACGCGGTAGACGTAGAGCCGCTCCGAGGCGCTGCCGGAGGCCTCCGCCAGGTCCAGACGCTCGATCCAATTGCGCGCCTGCTGCAGATAGCTCTCCTGGGGCGAGACCACCATTAGGCTGTTGGCACTCTCCACCGGGATGAAGCGGAAGAGTCCCTTGAGGGGGTTACCGGAGTCATCGGCGAGCAGACCCTCGAGCTGAACCGCCACGTCATTGGCCTTGGCGTATTCCAGGGTGAAAAAGCCGACGGAGAGGCCCTTCATCCAGTCCACGTCGAAGACCCGGATGGTGTCGATCAGATTCGACATCTCGGGGCCGGTCCCGGCGACGAGGATCAGGTTGCGCAGGGTATCGACCCGGATGATGCTGCCCTCCGGGGCCAGGGGCTGAAGAATATTGTTCATCTCCTCCGCCCCAATGAACTGGAGCGGGATGACCTGGACGCTGTAGCCCTCGGGGAGGGCGCGGGTCGACTCGCCGAGCTGGGGCACCACATTGCCCTGCACCGCGTTGGCGATGGGCACCACCTCGTAGGTGCCGCCCTTGTAGATGAGGGCCGCGTTGTTCATGCGCAGCAGTGTCTCGAGGGTCGGCACCAGATGCTCGCGGCGCAAGGGTCGGCCCGTCTCCAGCGACGCGACCCCCTGCACCGCCGGGTGAAGCACATAGTTCACCTGCAGCAAGTCGCCCAGGATGACCTTGACCACCTCCCGAATATCGGTGCCATCGAAGTTGAGGGTCACGTCTCCGGGGCTGACCTCCACCTTGGGCCCAGTCACCTGCCGCACGAAGACACCGGTACCGCGCTGCACCGAGTCCACCGCCTTGGGCACCGAGTCGTCTCCAAGGGCGATGCTCTCGGGTTCGGTGAAGCCCTGGGCTCGGGCCCGCTCCCGTGCGGCGGCCCGATCGGCGTCCAGGACGTGGCCACGGGTCTCGCCGACCTTCACGGTCGGGTCCCAGTAGCTGCGCTCACAGGCCATGAGCCCCAGGGCCAAGGCCGAGGCGCACAGGATGGCGAGGCCGCGATGAAAGCGGGTTCGAATTGCCGGTCCAGCGGAGTCAGGGAGTTGTTCCATTGGGTCTCGGTTCGGCCGGCTCGTCGGGGATGACCCCCGGATGCTGGCCTGGAGGCTGACGGTTCTGCGGTTGCTGGGGGGGCCTTTGGCTCGGCCTCTGAGTCGGCCTTTGGGGCATACGCTGAACCGCTGGGGTCGGACGGGCGCGCGGCGGCGGGGCGACGGGGGGCGGCGCCTTCGTGAAGTCGCGCAATAGTAGCTCATTAAGCTCCCCCTGTCGTTCCAGTACCAGGCGGTCGCTCAGGATGTCCTTCACCGCCCAGCCCTCGAGCTCGTCACCGGGGCGCACGCGCTTGAGCTCCTGGGCCTTGCTGTCCCGGATCCAGGCGGACACCACCCCCGGGGTGATGACAACGGCGCTCAGGTCCAGCCCCGCCAGATCGACCGCCGGCTTGGTCTCGGGTGCCTGCTCAGGGGTCTCTGGATCCTCCTCGGGGGGCCGGCGCTGGGGACGGAACAGGGGACGCTCCGTCACGCTGGCGTAGGCCTCCCGGTCCTCGGGGGGCTCCAGCCTGGCCAGGGGATCCGCTCCTGAGTCTACCCCGGTGACGCCGCCTGGGGGCAGGCCGCCATCTCCCTCGGGGAGCGGCGGCGGTGGCCAGCCACTCCACTGGTAGAACAGCACGCCCGTCAGGAGCGCCGCCGTCACAGCCAAGATCGGCTTGATCACGGCCCGCCCCCGAGCGCGAACCCGAAGATATCGAGCCGCACGGTAAGCTCCGCCTGGGGGTCGACACCTGAGCGCGCCGCGCGTGCCCGGGTGAGCCGCTCCGGCAGGTCCGCGCGTGCGGAAGATCGGACCGACACCTGATCCACGAAGAGAAAGGGCCGCGCCTGCTCGATCTCATAGAGGATGTTGATCAAGGTTTCGGTGGAGCCCTGGATCTGGGTGCGAATGCGCACCCGAGGCGGATGCTGCTCCTTCTCGTCCGGGAGTAGCTGGGTGCTGATGAGGCGTCCGGAGGCGGCGGTCACGATATCCTGCACCTTGCGCTGGAGCTCGGCGCCCGCCAGCGCGGGGGTGGGGGCGTCGAAGTAGAAGGCCTTGAAATCCTCATTGGCCTTAACCTGCTCGAGCTCCGCCCGGAGGCTGGGCAGGGTCGCGATCAAGCGACGATACTTTTGGATCTGGTCCCGGCGCTCCTCGATGGCCGATTCCATCCGATCCAATCGCACCATGATGGGCAGGGCGACCGCGGTGATGACCAGGCTCGGCACCAGGATCAGGAGCGCCCAGCCGAGCACGCAGAAGGGCCTTTGGGTGGAGACCCGGATCACGGCGAGGCCTCTGGCTTGAGGGTGAAGGCCAGATTGAATCGTTCCTTGCCGGTACGGGCGACCTGGGTCACGGGTGAGCGGAAGGAGACCCCCTCAATCCCCGGGGCCCCCTCCAGGATCCCGATCAAGGCCGTGGCCTGGCCAGACTCGCCGCGCACTTGCACCTCCCGACCCTGGTACTCCAGGCTCTGGACCCAGGTGTCATCGGGAATGCGATCCGTCAGCTCCCGCAGTAGATCGGTGACGCGCGGCTGATCCCACTTGTGCTGCAGCACCACGGTGCTGCCCTCGCGTGCCTGCTCCAGGTCCTTGCGCGCTTCGTCCACCTGAACGGCCTGGCTACGGGCGCGTGAGAGCTCGGCGTCGAGGGCTTCGAGGAGCCGCGCCTTCTGCCAAAGGGGCGTCCCCACCGCAGCGATCAGCAGCACCAGGATCAGCGCCGACAGCAGCCAGACCCCGTTGAGCAAGGGTTTGCGGCGGCGCGGCCGCTCCTCCGGGGGCAGGAGGTTGGCGCTGGGCCAGGCCCCCTCCCAGGTGATCTGGTCGATGGGCGAGCCCCCCTCCCGCAGCCGCTTGATCCAGTCCGCCACCCGATCCCGCCGGCACAGCGCCAGATCCACCGCGATGCGGGCGTCCCCCTTGGCCCCGGGCACCAGCGCGAAATCGTAGACCACCTGATCGGCCGAGAACGGGGAGAGCCGGTCGAGCTCGAGGCGGATCACCTGGGGCAGCTTCTCCCGCACCTGGGCAGGAAAGGAGGCACGGCGGGTCAGCACGGCCTCCCCGGGAAGCCGCAGGACGGTGCGATGGGGCAGCTCCTTGGCCCCACCCGCGACGCGGGGCGGAAGTGGATCGAGCCCGGTGAGATCCAGGATTCCGATGTCCTCTCCCGACTCCTCTGGTGCCAGACCGGATGCCAGCAGGAGACGCGCGCTCATCAGCCCGGGTGCGACGATCAGACGCCGATCGCGGCGCGCCAGCCATTGGCGGACCACCCCGGGAAGACAGCCGT
Source organism: Bdellovibrio bacteriovorus (assembly GCA_050257475.1). GTDB lineage: Bacteria > Pseudomonadota > Gammaproteobacteria > Chromatiales > Chromatiaceae > Thiodictyon. The sequence goes on along the minus strand of JBLMWY010000237.1, from coordinate 5,032 downwards.
GGAAACGCTCCAAGAACCACCGCGGGAGGGCCTTGAGGGAGCCCAGCTCCACCCGGCCGAGGTCGAGGCTAGCGATCGAGGGCATAGGGTGATCGCAAAGGCGGCGGCAGTCTGATCGTCATGGGCAGAAGGCAGGGTTCAGCGCCTGAACGGGCTCGCTGGAGTTTAAGCCCCTCCGGATCGTTGACGCCAGTCACCGGCGATCTTGAGCCGATTCGAGATCCACATCTGAGAACGGGGGCGCATTGGGTCGACCGTAACGGCGCCAGCGTACCAGATAGGGAGGCTGCTGGCCGGGCATCAGCTCGACGAGGGCCTCCAGGCCGCGCCCGCCAGGGCCGCCGGTCAACTCGCGTATCTGGATCCGGTAGAGTGGACCGCCGCGATCGACGGCCCGCGAACCCTGGGAATCCGCGAACAGGGGGCTGTCCCGCTCCTGGACCCGCTGCTCGGCCTCCTCTAGGGGGATGCCCTCGAGGGCGGCAATGACCAGGGGGGACGCGAACCGGGGATCGGGCGTCGCACCCTGGGAGTCGACCGTGAGCTCGGGGGCCAGGCGTTGGTAGAGGATCGGGCTCATGCCCAGGACCTGCTGGAGCTCCTCCACCGTCTCGAAGGGGGCATCCTTCGCGCCCAGGGCCCGACCCGCGTCCTCGTAGTCACCGTCTTCGGCGCCGTTGAGCAGACGTAGGTCGTCCTCGTCGCGCCAGTCGGCAATGGCATCGGCCAGGCGCAAGGCGTCCTGGTCCTCGACACCGACGGCCTGCATCAGGGCGGCGAGGAGCTGAGGGTCGGCCTGATTGAGGTTGATCCTGGAGGCCTCGTTGAACACGGCGATGCTCACCGACTCCCCATTGAATTGCCAGGCCCGGGGGGCGCCGTTGGGGATCCAGGGCTGGCTGACCTCCGGATCCGCCGCGTTGGTGCCGGGGCCCTCCTCGTTCGCCGGCGACAGGAAGCTCAGGATGGTGAATGCGATAGCCGCATCGGCGGTGGCGCGAAAACGTGCGCCGCCGATCTGGTTCTCCAGGAGCGCGGTCTCAGTGCGCTGGGTGAGGGTCATGCCAAGGGCCATGACCGTGAGCAGGGTCAGGACCCAGAGGACCAGCACGAGGGCGATGCCCCGGGGGCGGGAAGGCTTCACGGCTGCTGGGCGGGCAGCGCCACGATCAGGTCCGGCCAGGACCGATCGACGGTGGTCAACCGGATGCGCACGAGCGACGGAAGCCTGCTCTGATCGAGCCAGTCCTCCCGCCAATCGGGCTCCGTCTCCCCTTCCACGATGCCGAAATACTGGATGGCGAAGGTGTCTACGGCCTCCAGGAGCCGGGTGCGGCCAAAGGCACCGGCGGCGGCGTCGCTGTCCAGGGGGATCGACCGACCGAGATTGCTGCCCACCTCGCCCAAGGGCTCCCAGGCCGGGATCTCGTCGCTGCCCTCGAGCACCTCCGGATGGATCAACCAACGGGTCAGGACGAGATCAGGCCACTCGCCGGCATCCTCCAGATTGAGGCGCAGGACATAGAGTCCGGGCACGCCAACCCGCTCGGCCAGCGGCGCCACGAGCTCTAGATGCTCCGCATCACCCCTGAACACCAGGACCGGGGCACCGTCGAAGACCAGGCTGGTGGGCCGCGCCTGGGACAGTATCCCCTGCACGAAGTCCCGGGCCAGGCGCAGGGCCCCGGTACGCTCGGCAACCAGGTCGACGGAGTCCCAGGTCCGGGCGCCGATGCGCAGGGCCGAGAATAGGAGCAAGGTCAGCAGGCCCACCATCGCCAGGGCGATGAGCAGCTCCACCAGGGTGAAGCCGGATCCTTGCCCGGGGCCAGGGGCCTCGCGCCCCGAGGCGCGGACCCCGGCGGCCTTGGGGGGCTGCACCGCTCCTCCCCCCTGAGCCGGATCAGTCAAGTGGAGCCCCCAGGCGCAGGGTCGCGAGGGTCAGGCGTCGGACCCGATCCCCGTCGCGCCACAAGACACTGGCCACCACCCGGTAGGGAATCGCCGGTGGGATGAAGCCGAGACCCGACTCCAAGACCAGTCCAATCTCCGCGAATCCCGCCTCGCCCCCTTCGATGGGCACCATGGCAAGCTCCCAAGTGAGCCCGTCCTCTGGCTCTCCCGAGACCGTCCCCGGCTCCAAGGGGATGGCCGTGCCCACTGCTTCCAACCTGGCCGACGCCAGGCTGGCGGCGCGACTGTATTGAACCGACGCGGCGGTGGTCAGGCTGGCGCGGGAGAAGATCTGCAGCAAGACCCCGAGGGAGACGGCGAGGATGGCAAAGGCCACCAGCACCTCGATCAGCGAGAAGCCGCGCTGGCCCCGGAGACACGCGTCGGGAGGCTTCACTCGGCCTCCCAGGGGGCCATGCGCACCCGCCCCGTGAGCCAGGTGACCCCCACCTGGTAGCCCCGCTGATCCCGTCCCTCCCCCCGAGCCAGGATGATGCGCCCGCCGGTGGAGCTGCCGTCGGGAAAGAAGCGAATGCCCCCCCGCTGCTCGTCCAGCATCTCGCTGCTGGCGGCCTCCAATTTGAGGTCGATGCGCTGGGGCAGGGAGATCGCGCGGTAACCGGGGATCTCCAAGCGGTGCCCCTCCACATCCACGACCAGCACCGACTCGCCACCGGAGCGAACGGCGGTCTCCCGGGCCAGACGCAAGGCGGAATAGGTGCGGCGGGCGGCACCCTGGAGCTCGACGCCGGGGACGGCGGCGGAGAACAGGGGAGGAATGACCGTCATCATCAAGGCCGCAAGGGCGAGCACCACCAGGAGCTCCACCAGGGTGAAACCCCGGCCTCCACAGGCGTGAGGTGTCAGGACCGCCTGTCCTGCCCTGGACCCGTCGATCTCGGCCTCCTACTCCCAGCTCTTGATGTCGGCGTTCTCCCCTTCACCGCCTTCTCGGTTGTCGGCCCCCAGGGACCAGAGATCGACCCCACCGTGCTCTCCCGGATAGCGATACTGGTACTCGAAGCCCCAGGGATCCTTGGGGACCTGGGCGTTCTTGAGGTAGGGGCCATTCCAGTTGGGGGCGTCCGACGGCCGCGACACCAGGGCCTCAAGCCCCTCCTCGTTGGTGGGGTAGCGCCCGATCTCCAGCCGGTAGAGATCCAGGGTGCTGGACAGGTTCTCGATCTGGAGCGCCGCGGTCTTGGTCTTGGAGCTGCCGAGGAACTTCATGACCTGGGGCCCGACCAGGCCCGCGAGCAGGCCCAGGATGGCAAGCACGACCAGCAGCTCCACCAGGGTGAAGCCGCCGGTGCGGCGGGGACGGGATAGGGACATAGGGACGACTCCTCGCCGGTGGTGACACGCGACATTCTATGAGGGCCAAGCGCCGAGGGCCAAGCGGCATGCGCCCAGCGAATCCCAGGCCCTTGGCGCTTGCCCCTCGGCCCTTCTTCAGAACACCAGCTCGTTGGCCCCCAGGATGGCCATCAAGATCGAGATGATGATACCGGCGACGATGATGCCGAGCCCGATGATCAGCACCGGCTCCAGCAGGGTCAGCATGCCCTGGACGCTGGTGCGGGTCTCACGCTCGTAGATGCTGGCCACCTTCGCGAGCATGCCGTCGAGGGCGCCCGATTCCTCGCCCACCCGGATCATCTGGAGCGCCAGGTCAGGCAGGGCCTCCAATCGCGCCAGGGGACCAGCGAGGCCGCGTCCGTGCTTGAGGTCGTCGCTCGCTTCATCCAGGAGCCCGGAGATCTTGCGGTTGGACACCACCTCCTTCGCCAGGTTGAGGGCGTTGAGGAGCGGCAGGCCGTTCTTGAGGAGAGCGGCCAAGGTATGACAGAGCCGCGCCGTCTCCATCTTCCAGACCAGATCGCCGAACAGCGGAAGAGCCAGGATCCGGTGATCGAGTCGGGTGCGCACCTGCTCGTCCTGCAGCCAACGCTCCAGGATGACCGCGATCACCGCCAGGGCCACCAGCATGGCCCACCAGTAGTTGCGGAACAGGTCCCCGGCGGCCACCACGATCTGGGTCGGCAGGGGCAGTGCGGCGCCCATGTCCTGGAACAGGACGGTGAACTGGGGCACCACGAAGACCAGGAGCAGGATCACCGAGAGGCCGGCGACGAACAGCAGGATGGAGGGATAGACCAGGGCCGAGGTCACGGTCTGGCGCAGCTCCGCCACCCGCTCCAGGTAATCCGCCAGCCGGTCCAGGACCTGGTCGAGGGCACCGCTGGCCTCACCGGCACGCACCATGTTGATGTAGAGCCGCTGGAACTGCCCGTCCTGGGCCTCCAGGGCGCTGGAGAAGGTGGCGCCGCCACGGACCCGCTCCTGGAGGTCGGAGAGCACCCGCAGCAGGTGCTCGGCGTCGCTCAGCTCGATCAGGATCTGGAGCGAGCGGTCGAGGGTCATCCCAGCCTCCAGCAAGGTCGCCAGCTCCCGGGTCAGGATGCCGATCTCCTTTTGGCTGAGGCGTCGGCGGCGGGTCCGCGCGAGGCGTGCCCTGAGCCCGCCGGCGGAGCGCGTCTCCAAGGGGATCAGGCCCTCGCCTTGAAGATGACGAATCACGCTGGCCTCGTCGGGGGCCTCCAGCTCCCCCTCCACCGGCTCCCCGTCGAGCTTGACCGCCTTGTAGAGATACTTGGGCAAGGTCAGTCGTCCTCCGCCACCCGTAGCACCTCCTCGATGGTGGTCCGTCCGTCGAGGGCCTTGCGCAGGCCGTTCTCGTACATGGTCGCCATCCCTTCCTGCATCGCCACCCGCTGGATCTCGGTGGCGGTGGCGTGTCCGAGCACCAGCTTGCGGATCGGGTCCGTCATCAGGAGCACCTCGGCGATCACCAGTCGGCCGCGGTAGCCCGTGTCGTTGCAGTGCTCACAGCCCACCGGGCGGTACAGGGTGATGGATCCTGGCTGGTGACCCAACCGCTCGAAACGTGCCGCCAGCTCCGGCAGGGGGCTGTAGGGCTCCCGGCAGTGAGGACAGAGGCGCCGCACCAGACGCTGGGCGAGGATCCCGTTGACCGTCGAGGTGAGCAGGTAGTCTTCCACGCCCATGTCGAGGAGCC
>JBLMWY010000236.1:0-6330 GCA_050257475.1 Bdellovibrio bacteriovorus | reverse complement strand
GTCGAGGACCGCGTAGCTGATGTCGTCCACGTCGAAGGAGATGCCGTAGCCCATGGCGACCATCAGCAGCACCGGCCCGAGCAGGGCGAAGGCCAGGCGGATGGGATCGCGCCGCAGCTCGGTGCCCTCGCGCCGGGCGTAGGCCCAGAGGCGACGCAGGGAGAAGCCAGGGGGGGCGGGGCGGCGGCCTCGGGGCCGGCTTGGGAGCGCGGGATCGGGGTCTTGGTCCCAGGGCACGGATGCCTCCTCCGCCGCCTGCTCCATATGGGCGATGAAGGCCTGCTCCAGGGTTGCCGCGCCCTGCTCCGCCTTGAGGGCCGCCGGCGTCCCCTGGGCGAGCACCCGACCGGCATGCATCAGGGAGATGCGGTCGCAACGCTCCGCCTCGTTCATGAAGTGGGTGGAGATGAAGATGGTCACCCCCTGCCCGCGGGAGAGCACCAGGAGCTGCTCCCAGAAGCGGTCCCGGGCGATGGGGTCCACGCCCGAGGTAGGCTCGTCCAGGATCAGGAGCTCTGGGTCATGAATCACCGCCACCGCGAGAGACAGGCGCTGGCGCACACCCAGAGGCAGCTCCTCGGCCCGGGCATCCAGGTGCCGCACCAGGTCGAAGCGCTCGGCCAGGCCCGCGATGCGCGCGGGGATCCGTTCCGGGGGCAGGTGGTAGAGCCGCGCGTGCAGGTCCAGGTTCTGCCGCACGCTGAGCTCGCCATAGAGCGAGAAGGACTGGGACATGAAGCCCAGGCGGCGGCGCAGGGCCGCGTCCTCCGCCTCCACTGGCCGGTCGAAGACCCAGGCCCGACCCTGCGTGACGGGGAGGAGCCCGGTCAGCATGCGCATGGTGGTGGTCTTGCCGCTGCCGTTCGAGCCGAGGAAGCCGAAGATCTCCCCCTTTTGGATCGAGAGGCTGACGCCGTCCACCGCAGTGAAGTCGCCGAAACGGTGGGTGAGGTCCTCCGCGCGGATGGCGGGCGGTCCGTCGCCGTCGGGCTCCCGGGGAGGGACCTCCAGGCGGCGGTGACCGAGGCGCCGCCGCTCCGGAAGCAGGGCAATGAACACCGACTCCAGGTCACGCTCGCCGGTGCGCGCGCGCAGCTCCGGAAGGCTGCCGCAGGCCAGCACCCGGCCGGCGTCCATGGCCACCAGGGTGTCGAAGCGCTCCGCCTCCTCCATATAGGCGGTGGACACCAGGATGCTGAGGTCCGGGCGGCGCGCGCGCAGCCTCCCCATCAGCTCCCAGAAGCGCCGCCGCGACAGGGGGTCCACCCCGGTCGTGGGCTCGTCGAGGATCAGCAGGTCCGGGTCGTGGATCAGGGCGCAGCACAGCCCGAGCTTCTGCCGCATGCCGCCGGAGAGCTGCATGGCCGCCCGCTCGGTGAAGGGGGCGAGCCGGGTGGCCGCGGTCAGCTCGGCGATGCGCTCGGCGCGGGTCGCCCGATCCTGGCCAAACAGGCGGCCGAAGAAGTCCAGGTTCTCCCGCACCGAGAGGCTGGGGTAGAGGTTGCGCCCGAGCCCCTGGGGCATGTAGGCGACCCGCTGGACCACGGCGTCGCGCTCGCGGCGGCGGCCCAGATCCCGCCCCAGCACCTTGACCAGGCCCGACTGGATGCGGCGCACCCCGGCGACGATGCCGAGCAGGGTCGACTTGCCGACCCCGTCCGGTCCGATCAGACCGCTCACCTGTCCGGCGGGCAGCTCGAGCCCCACGCCGTCGAGGGCGATCACCGACCGGTAGGCGTGGCGCAGCCCGCTCAGTCGGACGACAGGGCCGGAGGGCTCGGCCATGGGGGAAGCCTCGGGGCGAGGTGATCGGGCCAGGCCGCCTCGGGACGCATCCGGACATAGGCGACCCCCGGGACCCCAGTCTTTACCAGGTCCTCGTAGCGCGCCAGCAGATCCGGGGCGATGCGCACCTTGACCCGGAAGGCGAGGGTCTCGCGCACGCTCTGGGTCTCCACCTGCTTGGGGGTGAACTGGGCCCGCGGGGCGACGAAGGAGACCTCCGCCGGGACCACATACTCCGGCGCGGCATCGAGCACCAGGCGCGCCTCGGCCCCGATGGGTACCCGCCCGGCCTCGGTGGTGGGCAGAAAGATGACCATGTAGACGTCGCTGAGGTCGAGCAGGGTCAGCACCTTGCCGCCCGCCGCCAGGACCTCCCCCGGCTCGGCCAGGCGGTAGAGCACCCGCCCACCCCGGGGGGCCTTGAGGCTGCTGTCGGCGATGTCGACCTCGATCCGCTCGATGCTCGCCTGGGCCGCCTCGATCGCCGCCTCGGTGGCGACCACCTGCACCTGGCTCGCCCGCAGGGCCGCCTCGGCGGTGCGCACCCGGGTGCGCGCCTGGTCGACCTGCTCCTCGGAGACAAAGCGGTCCGAGCCCGAGAGCCGCTGCAGCCGAGTCAGGTCGCGGCGGGCATAGTCGAGCTCGCTCGCGTGCTGCTCCACCACGGCCACCGCATGCTCGCGCTCCTGGCGCGCGCGGCGCAGCTCCGCCTGGGCCTGGCGCCGCTGGGCGGCAAGGGCCTCGGTGTCGAGCACCGCCACCACCTGACCGGACTCCACGCGATCGCCCTCGCGGACCCGCACCTCCGCCAAGCGCCCGGCCAGCTTGGTGGCCACGTCCACCTCGGTGGCCTCGATGCGACCATTGCCGAGGGCAAAGTCGTCGGACAGGGCAGTCTCCCCGAGCCATGCGCGCACGGACTCCCAGATGGCCCGCGGGTCCCCCGCCCCGAGCAACATCCAGCCGGCCACCGCCGCGGCAAGGAGCATGATGAGAATCGCCACGGCGGCCAGCCAGCGGCGCTTGAGGCTCATGGGACAGGGGCCTGGATCATCCGGGCGATGGCGCCCGCGCGGATGTTAGCGCCGCGCTGGCCCGACTGTCGCGCCAGGGGCGTCCCAATTCGCCGCATCCGCAGCCATGGAGCCGCCGTTGGGGCGAGGGGGTCGGGGGCCCCTCAGGCCGGGTCGTCCCGCCCCCCCAACGACAGCATGACCAGGTCAACCAGGGACCTCGCCCCCAGCTTCGCCATGATCCGCGCCCGGTGGGTCTCGACCGTGCGCACGCTCAGCCCCAGCTCATGGGCGACGACCTTGTTGGACAGGCCGGCGGCGATGCGCTCGAAGACGTCGCGCTCGCGCCTGGTCAGCCCCTGCAGCCGTGTCGCGGCGTCCTCGGCCCGGCTCTGGGCGTCGGCCTGGCGGGCGGATTGGCTCAGGACCTCCTGGATCCGGTCGAGCAGGGTCTGGGCACTGAAGGGTTTGGTGATGAAGTCCCGGGCGCCGAGCTTCATGGCCCGCACCGCCATGTCGATGTCTCCGTGACCGGTGATCATGATGACCGGCAGCATGGCGTGCTCGGCGCTCAGCCGCTGCAGGAGCGTCATGCCGCTCATCCCCGGCATCCGCACGTCCAGTAGCACGACGGAGGGTCGCTCGGGCAGGTCCTGGTAACGGGCGAGGAACTCATCGGCACTGGCGTAGGTCTTGCCGTCGAGGGCGACGGACCGCAGCAGCATATGAAGCGACTGACGCATCTCCAGATCGTCGTCCACCACATGGACCAGGGGGGCGAAACTCACCCTCGGCCCCCTCTGACGACGGGCAGCTCGATTCGGAACAGGGTACCGGCGCTCGCCCCGGGCTCCATGCGAATGTGACCTCCGAATGACTCGATGGTGGTCTGGACGATGGACAGACCGATCCCAAGGGCACCCGGCTTGTCCGTCTCCCAGGGGTGGAACAGACGGCCGGCCAGGGCGACGCTCACCCCTGGACCCGTATCGCCGATCTCGATGGTCACCAGACCCCGCTCGGCTTCATGGCCGGTGACCAGGAGCAATCGGCGCTTGGCCCGATCAACCCCCTCCATGGCCTCCAGGGCATTGGCGACCACTTGGATCAGGGCCTCCTCGAGCTCAAGGGGATCCCCCATGAGCGGTGGGATCTGGTCCCCCGAGCGACGCTCCACCTGCACCCCATCACGCTGGATGCGCTCGTGAAGGAAGTCTAGGCAGGAAGTCACCACCGCGTCGATATCGAATGCGGTGGCCGGGTTGTCGGAGCGGCGGATCCGGGCCCGCAGCCGATCGAGGATGACCCCCGCCTGGACCGAGAGGTCCTCGATGCGCTCCAGCATATCGCCGAGCTCGGTCGCGCCGAGGCGCCCCTGGCGGTGCAGACGCAGGGCGGCGGCCGCGTAGTTGCTCAGGGCACCGAGGGGCTGGCTGAGGTGGTGGGCCGTGGCGGAGGCGATCTCCGCCCCGAGGAACAGGCGCCCAAACCTCCGCAGCTCGGTCCGGTGGGCCTGGACCCGCGCCTGCAGGCGCTTGGTTTCGGTCACGTCCACCATCACCGCCACGGCACCCCAAAGGTCCATTGCCTGGTCCCAGAGGGGCCGCGCCGTGACCTGGGCCCAACGGCCGTCCGCCCGCCTGGGATTGCAAAGGTAAAGCTCCGAGCTTCCGGTTGACTCCCCGCGCAGGGCGCGTACCAGGGGCAGCTCGTCCGGAGGGACGGGGTCGCCGGACTCGTCCCGATAGATCCCGAAATGGGTGGACCACTGCTCGAGCGGAACGCTCTCGGCGACCGAGCCGACGATCTGCTCGGCCTTCCGGTTCCACAGCACGAAGCGCCCGTCCCGGTCGGTGACCACTACCCCGTCGCCGACGCTGTCCAGGATAAGGCGCTGGAGATCCCGCTCGCGGGTCAGCTCCAGGGTGCGCGCCTCGACCCGCCGCTCGAGATCCTGGTTGAGGGCGGCCAGGGCCCCTTCGCGCTGCTCGACCTCCGCGGCCATGTGACGAAAGGCGCGGGCCAGACTACCGACCTCGCTGCCGTCGTCGGCCGGCAGTTCGACCTGAAAGTCGCCCGCGGCGATCGCGTCCGATGCACCCGCCAGGGCGCTGAGGGACCGGGTCTGCCGTCGGATCAGCCACACCGCCAACAAGGTGGCGACCAGCAGCAAGGCAACCATCCCCAGAAGGCTCTCGCGTCGCAGGGCCTCCAGGCTCCCCGCCAGCTTTCCCGGCGACTGGCTGAGGACGAAGGTCAGGCGACGGCTAGGGTCCTCCGGGTCCCAGCGGAGCGTCTTGACGTAGGCGAGTGGGTGGCCGCTTTCCGGAGGGGCCGCAATGAGGGCGCCACCCTGGGCAGCGGCCTCCGACCGGTCAGAAACATCTGCCAGGACAATGGCCGACGGCGCCGACGTGCCCGCCTCGGGGCCAAGGGTGGGGATCGGCTCGGTCAGCAGCAGGGGCTCGCCCCGCTCATCGGTGATCGTGAGGGTACCGATCCCCTCGGCGAAGGCGCGGGCGCGCTCGAACGCCGGCGTGAGGTCCATGCGCACCAGGAGCAGTCCCACCAAGCCACCCTCGCCGTCCTGGAACGGGGTGGTCGCGGCGAGGGTGACCCGGGGCGGCAGCCGGCTCCCGCTCGCGTCGCGTTCGATCTCCAGCGGCCCAAAATGCAGGGTCCCCGGAGGCAGACGCAAGGCGGCCTCGATGTCGAGACGCGCCGTGCCCCGCCCGTGACCTTGGGAGGCGGCCGTTTGGCCCTGCGGCCTGCGCTCGACGCTGACCAGCGACCTCAAGCCGCCCTGGATCCCCAGGAGACTGATCTCGAGATACTCCGGCCTGGCGCCGGCAAAGACGTTAAAGATGTGCTGCAGTCGCTCGGTCCACTGCTCCAAGGTGGAGCCGGCGAGGGCATCCAACCCGTCCCCCCTCAAGGAGCGGCAGATGTCCGGAACCGGGGGAGTCTGGGCCAGGAGGGCGACATCCCCGGCGAGTCGCTGGAGGCGTCGCTCGACCTCGTCGACCCCGCGCTCGGCATGGAGCCGGAGCTGCTCCAGGTCACGCTGCGCCAGGGCCTCGGTGCGGCCCCGGTCGAACAGATAGCCCACCATCGTGGCGGCCGCGATGAGCAGCACCACGAAGACGGCGCCGAGGCGCAGCGACAGCGCCCCCCAGGGGCGTCGACCGTCCCGCTCCAGGGTCTGGGCCCCGAGTGCGCGGGGGCGGGGCCGGGTCAGGGCTGGGGACTGTAGCCCGGGATTCGGCGACGCACCTCCGCCGGACCTCCTTCGATCACGACGGTGGCCCCGAACTCCCTGAGTCGGCGGTGGAGCAGGTGCAGCAGGGCGATCCCCGAGTCGAAGACCCGCTCCACGTCCGACAGGTCGATGACACAGAAAGTGAGCGACTTCGGTAGGCGCGCGCAGATGTCGCAAACGGCGTTAGAGATGGTGAGATCCAGGGTGCCGATGAAGCTCAGGTCAAGCCGATTCTCGCGCTCGGTGTAGGCAGTGCGCACGGACATCTTGGGT
>JBLMWY010000235.1:0-6342 GCA_050257475.1 Bdellovibrio bacteriovorus | reverse complement strand
ACGGCCTCATCGGCTATGGCAAGGTCTTCCACGAGGCGGGCGTCTCCTGGACGCTCAGCTCCCACGCCTCCGAGGCGGCCAACTTCGGCATGTTCATCGGCTCCTACGAGAACATGCGCCGGGTCGCCCAGCGCATCCGCGAGGCCGCCATCCAGCTCAAGGTCAAGCGCATCGTCTTCGGCGAGTGTGGTCATGCCTGGCGGGTCGCCTACAGCTTCCTGAACACCCTGGCGGGTCCCTGGGATTTCCTCGACCCGCGCTACCCCGTGCCCCAGCACATCTGCGAGTTCACCTACGACCTCATCCAGCGGGGCAAGCTCACCTTTGACAAGAGTGAGAATGACGACAAGGTTCTGACCTACCACGACTCCTGCAACGTCGCGCGGGCCTCCCGCATGGGCGATACCCCGGGCGGACAGTTCGAGATACCCCGGGCCATCATCAAGGCGGTCTGCAACAACTACTACGACATGGACGAGGAGACCATCCGCGACCGCACATTCTGCTGCGGCGGCGGGGGCGGGCTGCTGACCGACGACCTCATGGAGCTGCGCGTGAAGGGGGCCAAGCCCCGCGTTGAGGCCCTGAACAACGTGATGCAGGAGAAGGGTGTCACGCACATGGCCGCCATCTGCGCCATCTGCAAGAGCCAGTTCACCAAGGTCCTGCCTTACTACGGCATGGAGATGGACCAGATCGTCAGCCTCCATCAGTTGGTGTCCAACGCCATTGTGCTCACCCCAGGGCCGGAGGATGAGGAGCCGGAGGATGAGGACGATGAGGCAGAGGCAGAGGGCGACGACGACTGACCGACCGCTCACTATTTTTGCCGGGGCCCTCGCTGGCGGGCCCGGCTCTAGAACTGAGTGAACCGAACTGAATCGAACCGACGGGTTCAATGGGTAAGGAGAGTGATCCGATGGCAACTCCCGTGAACGAGATGAAGACCAAGCCTTCGTGGCGCCGTTTCGAGGACGGCCACAACGAGTGGGAATCCTGGACCGACAAGATCTTCGTCCAAGACACCTCCCACAAGTGCCCGACCTATGTGCACAAGACACCGCCCTGCCAGGGGAGCTGCCCCTCGGGTGAAGACATCCGCGGGTATCTGCAGATCGTTCGGCAGTTGGAGAAGCCGCCGGCCGGCATGGAGTGGCAGGAGTACGCCTTCCGCCGCTCCACCGACGCCAATCCTTTCCCGTCGATGATGGGTCGCGTCTGCCCCGCCCCCTGTCAGGACGGCTGCAACCGCAATGAGCTGGAGGACTTCGTTGGCATCAACGCCGTCGAGCAGTTCATTGGCGACACCGCCATCGAAAAGGGCTATCGGTTCGACCCGGCCCCGGCGGATACCGGCAAGCGGGTGGCGATCATCGGTGGTGGTCCCGCGGGGCTCGCGGCCGCCTATCAGCTTCGCCGCAAGGGCCACGCCTGCACCATCTTCGAGTCCAACGATGGCCTGGGGGGGATGTTCCGCTATGGCATCCCCGGCTACCGGGTGCCCCGCGACAAGCTCGACGCGGAGATCCAGCGCATCCTGGACCTCGGCCAGATCGAGGTCCGCTTCAAGACCAAGGTCGGCGTGGACGTCCAGGTCGCGGACCTGGAGAAGGAGTTCGACGCCATCCTGTGGGCCATCGGCTGCCAGACCGGTCGCGGTCTGCCGGTCCCCGGCTGGCAGGACACCCCTAACTGTGTCTCCGGCGTGGCCTTCCTTAAGGCCTTCAACGAGGGCCGCATGAAGGTCACCGCCGACAAGGTGGTGTGCGTGGGTGGTGGTGACACATCCATCGACGTGGTCTCGGTCGCCCGGCGTCTGGGCCATATCACCGCCACGGGCAAGAGCGAGCTGCCGGAGACCGTGGTCCGCGACGGCTATGTTGCCCACGACGCGGCGGTGAGCGCCGCCGCCCAGGGCGCGGAAGTCACCCTGACGTCGCTCTTCACCCGCGACAAGATGACCGCCTCCGAGCACGAGGTCCATGACGCACTCTACGAGGGTGTGACCGTGCTCGATGGGGTCATGCCGGTCGAGGTCATCAAGGGTGCGGACGGCCGCGCTACCGGGCTCAAGGTGGCGGACTGCACCATGGAGGACGGGCGCCCGACGGTGGTGCCGGGCACCGAGCGGGTGCTGGAGGCGGACCTGATCGTGGCCGCCATCGGTCAGGGTGGCGACCTCACGGGCCTGTCCGACTTTGACAATGGCCGCGGCCTGATGAACTCCGATAAGTTCTACCAGGTCCCCAGCAAGCCGGGTCATTTCGTCGCGGGCGATATCATCCGTCCCCACCTGCTCACCACCGCCATCGGCCAGGCCTGGATCGCCGCGGATTCCATCGACGACTACCTGCGTCAGGCCGAGCACCGCCGCCGCCCCAAGGTGGATGTCCACCACTTCGACCTGTTGGCCAAGATGACCGAGGCCAACCTGGCCCCCGAGGCCTTCGAGGTGGAGAAGGTCGGCGACCTGCGCGGCACCTCCGAGGGCAACTGGGCGATCCACAACTACGAGGACCGCTCCGGCGCCGAGGTGATCCCCCACGACGAGTTGTTCCTGGGCCACTTCAACTATCACGCCCGCAACCTCCGCAAGGAGGAGGTGCCGAGCGCCGAGGAGGTCCTGGGTCACTTCAAGGAGCGGGTGATCGGTCTCACCGAGCCGGAGGCGATCGACGAAGCCAAGCGCTGCATGTCCTGCGGCATGTGCTTCGAGTGCGACAACTGCGTGATCTTCTGCCCCCAGACCGCGGTCTATCGAGTGGACAAGTCCGAGCGCACCACCGGCCGCTACGTGGCCACCGACTATGCCAAGTGCATCGGTTGCCACATCTGCGCGGATGTCTGCCCAACCGGCTACATCAAGATGGGTCTGGGCGAGTAACCACCGCGGAGGCGTCGATGGCCAATGCCGTAATCAAAGCAGGCCTCGTCGCCGTTAGCCTGGTCTGGGCGCTCGCCGCCCAGACCGTCCTGGCGGCGGAGGGTGCGACCTATGTCAAGGAGGGCTCCAAGGCCGCCGGGCTCGAGGCTTGCGTGGAGCCCACGGACGTCATGCGTCGCAATCACATGGAGCTGATCAAGCACCAGCGCGACGCCACGGTCCACGGGGGCATCCGCGCCACCAAGCACAGCCTGGCGGGTTGCATCGACTGCCACGTGAGCCTAGGCCCGGATGGCCGGCCCGTGGCGGTTAACGCGCCCGATCAATTCTGCAGCGCCTGCCATGCCTTCGCGGCGGTCAAGGTCAACTGCTTCGACTGCCACGGCAGCGTTCCAAACGGGGGACCGGTCAGCGAGGCCGGGATCGCCGCCCACAGCGCCGCAGGCCTTGCGGTGGCGGGCGGTGAGGCGGCAGTAACAGGTCAGTGATCGTGAATCACCACCCATGAATCATCACGAAGACAAGATCGACAACGGGCGTCGGGCCTTCTTCGGCGTGGCGGCCGGTGTCACCGCCGGGGTCGTGGCCCCGGGGATCGTGCTCCATGCGGTGAACGCCGCGCCGCGCTCCGAGCCGGTGACCGGCGCGGTTCGATGGGGCCTGCTCATCGACACCACCAAGTGCGCCGAGGGTTGTCGCGCCTGCGTGGACGCCTGCGACACCGAGAACGGGCTCGATCTCCAGTCCAAGCCCGAAGGCCAGCCGGATGCCCAGTGGGAGCGCCAGAAGGCGGTTTGGATCCGCAAGGTCAAGCTCCAGGACAACCAGACCGGGCGGGTCACCAACCTGCCGCTCATGTGCCAGCACTGCGAGCACCCCCCGTGCGTGGATGTTTGTCCGACCGGGGCCTCCTTCAAGCGGGCCGATGGCATCGTGATGGTCGACCGCCACACCTGTATCGGTTGCCGTTACTGCATGATGGCCTGTCCCTACAAGGCGCGCAGCTTCATCCACGAGACCATCCACGGACAGCTCACCCGGACCCCCCGGGGCAAGGGTTGCGTGGAGAGCTGCAACCTGTGCGTGCACCGTCGTGATTACGGCGTCGACTCCACCGCTTGCGCGGAGGCCTGTGCCGCCGAGGGGCATAACGCCATCACCTTCGGTGACCTCAACGACCCCGAGAGCCCCATCAGCCTGGCCCTCAAGGCCATGCCCAGCCGCCAGATCCGGGAGGACCTGGCGCTCAACACCGGCGTGCGCTACTCCGGCGTCTAGCACCGGCGGGAGCAAGAGATCATGAAGCGAATCGTCTTTCGTGAGTGGCGGATCCCGCCGGCTCGCTATTGGGGAATCCTGGGCATCCTGGCGGTGGTGGCCGGCATCGGCGGGCTCGCCGCCCTCTACATGGAGCATGAGGGCCACTGGGTCACCGGGATGAACAACTCGGTGGTGTGGGGCATGCCACACGTCTTCGCCGTGTTCCTGATCGTCGCCGCCTCGGGGGCGCTGAACGTGGCCTCCATCGGCACCGTCTTCGGCAAGGGGTCCTATAAGCCCCTGGGGCGTCTCTCCGGGCTCCTCGCCGCGGCCCTTCTCATCGGGGGTCTCCTGGTGCTGGTCCTGGATCTGGGGCGGCCAGATCGGCTGATCGTGGCCATGACCACCTATAACTTCCGCTCCATCTTCGCCTGGAACATCTTCCTCTACACAGGGTTCCTGGCGATTGTCGTCGCTTATCTATGGAGCATGGCGGACCGCATGGGGGCGGCCTTCTACAAGCCCATCGGTATCTTCGCCTTCGCCTGGCGCCTGGCGCTCACCACCGGTACCGGCTCGATCTTCGGTTTCATCGTGGCCCGCCAGGCGTTCGATACGGCCTTCCTGGCGCCCATGTTCGTGATCATGTCCTTCGCCTATGGGCTCGCCATCTTCCTGCTGGTCCTGATGTTCACCTTCGATGTCGAGGGTCGGGTCTTGGGCGACAGGCTGCTGCGTCGGTTGAAGAACCTGCTGGGGGTCTTCGTCGCCGCGATCCTCTATTTTACCCTCGTCTATTTCCTCACCAAGGTCTATGGCGCCAAGAACTACGATCTCGTGGGCTGGCTGCTGCTCAACGGGGGCACCTACAGCGCTGTGTTCTGGATCGGGTGGGTCCTGATCGGTGGCCTGATCCCGCTGGGGATCCTATACCACCCGGAGCTCGGCAAGGACCGCAACTGGATTGCCGCGGCGTGCGGGCTCGTGATCCTGGGCGGCCTGGCGACCATGTATGTCGTGATCATCGCGAGCCAGGCCTATCCGCTCCAGATGTTCCCCGGCCAGACCGTCCTGGAATCCGGGCACCTGGACGGGATCATTGGCGAGGCGGCCCGGTACTCCCCGAGCCTGCCGGAGCTTTTGCTGGGTCTGGGCGGGGTGGCGGTCGCGCTGCTCATCACCGCGGTCGGCGTACGGGTCCTGCAATTCCTGCCCGAGTCACTCGCGGACGACACCCTGCCCGCCGAGGACGAGACGCAGGCGTCGGCCTTGGCTGAGGCCTAGCTTGAGCTTCGCCGCCACCCGCAGACGTTGCGGGTGGCGCTGGCCCCGGAGGGACCCGTCCCGCTGGCGGGGGTTGCAAGGGCATCGGCCGCCTATCCCGTCCCGACCCCCAGGCCATGGCCCAACTGTATCTATCCGCCGCCCATAAGTCCTCCGGCAAGACCACCGTCTCCATCGGGCTGTGTCGGGCCTTACGCTCACGGGGACTGCGCGTGCAGCCCTTCAAGAAGGGCCCGGACTATATAGACCCGCTGTGGCTGACCCAAGCGGCGGGGCGCCCCTGTCTGAATCTGGATTACAACACCATGTCGGGCGAGGCGATTCGAGCCGCATTCGCCGCTCAGTACGCGGGTGCCGACCTCGCGGTGATCGAGGGGAACGTCGGACTCTTCGATAGCACCGATCTCGCTGGGACCGAGACCAACGCGGAGCTGGCTAAGCTGCTGGGCTCCCCCGTGATCCTGGTCATCGACTGCGCCGGACTGTCACGGGGGATCGCGCCCTTGCTCCTCGGCTACCGGGCCTTCGACCCAGACGTCTGGCTCGCCGGGGTTATCCTCAACAAGGTGGGCGGGCCCCGCCATGCCGCCAATCTGATCCGGGCGGTGGAGCATTACACGGATCTTCCCGTGCTTGGGACCCTGGAACGGGATCCCGACCTGGCCATCGCCGAGCGCCACCTGGGGCTGATGCCGAGCAATGAGACGGCGGATGCGGAGGCCTGGGTTGAGCGTATCGCTACCCTGGTGGGCGCCCAACTGGACCTGGATCGGCTGTTGGGCCTGGCGCGTCAGGCACCGGCGCCCCCTGTGCCCGTGCCGCGTGCGTACACTGGATCGGTGTCACCAGCGGTGCGTATCGGTCTCGCCCGGGATTCCGCGTTCGGCTTCTACTATCCAGACGACCTGATGGCG
>JBLMWY010000234.1:0-20745 GCA_050257475.1 Bdellovibrio bacteriovorus | reverse complement strand
CCAGGATGATGGCCTCGATGGTGTTGGCGAAGGCGAGCTGTTGGTTGTTGTGAGCGTGGATGCCGATCTCCTTGCCGGTGCCCGCCAGGGCCCCCGCGTACTGCTTATAGAGGCGGTCGATCTGCTCACGGTAGAGGTGACCGAAGCTGTCGACGATCACCATGGTGGTAGCCGGGGTGTCGGCGATGGCCTCCAAGACCGTGTCGATCTCCTCCTCCGTGATGTTGGAGACCGCCATCAGATTAGCGGTCGTCTCGTATCCCAGCTCCGCGGCGTGGCGGATCATGTCCACCGCCTCGGAGACCTGGTGGGCATAGAAGGCCACCCGGATCATGTCGAGCACGCTGTCCTTCGCGGGCAGCAGCTCGGTCTGCCAATCGCTCTTGCCGGCGTCCGCCATGGCGGCGAGCCTCAAGCCGGTGCGGGCGGCCTCATGGTCCCCCACCACCCGGCGCAGGTCCCCCTCGTCGCAGTGACGCCAGGGACCGAAGCGGTCCTTGGGGAAGACCTTGCGGGAGTTCTTGTAGCCGATCTCCATGTAGTCCACCCCCGCCTCCACGCAGGCCCGGTAGACGGCCCCCACGAAGTCGTCGCTCAACTGGTGCGCGTTGACCAGACCGCCGTCGCGGATGGTGCAATCGAGCACCTTGAGCTCGGGCCTGTAGGTGATCCAGGGTGCCTTGTCGGCCATGGGTACTTGCTCCTCACGTTAGGTCAGTACCCAATTGTCCGCCCAACGCGTGGCAACGGCAAACGTCTGCGCCCGAGGCGTAAGGCGCCGTGGGCGGGGTTCGCCTTACCGAGCGATGCCGCCACCGGCGGGACGAACGGCTTCCATGGGGCGCAAGCAAGGACTATCCTGAGCGCGGGCAAGCGCCTGCGGCGGGCGCACGCGCACCCCGAGGCAACAGCAAAACCCCCCGCGAATTTCTGGAGAGCCATCATGACAGACCCGATCGTACGGGTTTACGAGAGCGAACAGCAGGCGCGCGACGCGGCCAACAGGCTGAAGGAGGAGGGGTTCCCTCCGGATGAGGTTTATCTGGTGACACCCTTCTCCGGCGAGGAGGTGAACCCACCCGCAACCGTCTCCAGTGCCCTCCTGGCGGGACGCGTCCTCGGAAAGCAGGCCCAGCGCTACGCCCAGTTCGTCGAGGGTGGCCGCTCTTTCGTCGCGGTCCGCCCCCCCTTCGGATACGCTCAGCTCGCGATGAACATCTTGGCGGATCACGGACCCATCGAGACGGAACCGCGGCCGCCGCAGCGATCGTCGATGGCCTGGGACGAGGGCGCCCCCTTCTCCTCCGCCTTCCAGCTCAGGACCATTCAACGCAACCAACCGGCACCTTTTTCCTCCCTGCTCGGCCTCGGCACCATCTCCAGAGGCGGTCGGAGCTTCTTTGCGACCCTCTTCGGCGAGCTGACCGATCCGCACTTTGCACTCTTCGGCCGCCCCGCCCTGAGCCCTGAGCCCGCCCCACTCTCCTCCCTCTTTGGGCTCAAGATCCTATCGGCCTCTCGGGAACCCTGGGAGGCCAGCTTCGGCCTGCCGCTCCTGTCGAGCGATCCGGCGCCCCTGTCGTCCAGGCTCGGGCTCCTGGTGTCGACGGGCCGGCCGCTTCGGGAGCATCCGGCACCATTCTCCGCGATCCTGGCCCTGCCGGCGCTCTCCCGCGGCCGCAGCGTCCTGTCCCGGCTCTTCGGGGAGCTGGCCAGTCCGCACTTTTCCCTGTTCGGGCGTAGCTCTCTGAGCTCCCGCGCGGCGCCGTTCTCATCCCTCTTCGGACTCAAGACCCTATCGGGTCGGTCAGGGCCGTCCTGGAGGAGAAGCTTTGGTCTGCCCATGCTCACCTCCGGGTCGCCCTCCTCCCTCGGTCTACCCCTTCTCTCCCGTAATCCCGCGCCGCTCTCCTCCCTGTTCGGCCTGCGGGTGCTGAGCCGCTACCAATAGTCCCATCCCGCTGTCGGGCAAGCCCTGAGCGGCTTGCCCGCCTTCTGCGGGTCTCCAATCTCGCCGCTCCCTGACGGCCCGTCCCGGCCTCGGACGGGAACAGCAATCGATTTGCGTTTCCCGAGGCCGATTTTGTGCAAGTGTCATCTCTACTTGACACTCCCGATAGTCATTTTACATTGACATTCGGCCTCTCCGTTCCTACGCTTCTCCACAGGTCGGAAAAGGTTTCTCGCCTGGCGGGGGGCCCCATCCGGACACCCCTGACCGCTGGCCCCGCCAGCGGTCGGCCCGGCCCCCTCGGGGGTCCAAGGCGCGCTTTGGATCCCCCGGGACGCGGGCAAAGGGGTAGCCCCCGTGCGGGGTTCGCACGTTCCCGAGGTCCACTGCGACTTCTGCTCGTCTTGGGAGAACATCTATGGCAGCCGATTTGGACGATCCCGATCGCGTGTGGCCCACCGGCCTCACCATCCGGGAGTCGGAGGAGCTCCACAAGCACGTGATCGACGGCGCGCGCGTCTTCTTCGCGATTGCGCTCGTCGCACACTTCCTCGCGGCGGTCCTGACGCCGTGGCTGGGCTGAGGAGAGAACCATGAACCAAGGTCGAATCTGGTGTGTCGTTAACCCGACGGTGGGGCTGCCCCTGTTCCTGGGCGCCGTTGCCGTCATCGCGCTGCTCGTGCATTGGGCGGTCCTTTCCAACGCGCCCTGGTTTGCCGCCTACTGGGCCGGGGGCTGAGCGAAGCGAATCCGTAAGCAAGGCCCCAAAACCGAGTGCCTGCAAGCTTGGGGCTGACCGGGGGTCGGGAGGAGCCCATCCCGACCCCGAGGGGCGGCGGGGCGGGTCGCCACGCTGAGAGGCCTGGCGCGTGGGCCGAGTGCTGGCTGGGACTCCATTCGGCACCCAATGCTTGGACCGACGTGCGACCGCGCCGCGGGGATGTGCGCTGCCGCTCTGGCGAACCCTCCCCGCGACTGTTCTGGAGAGCGATGATGACGATCCCAGTTGTACGCATGTACGAGACGGAGCAGCAGGCGAGCGACGCCGTCGCGCGGCTCAAGGAGTACGGTTTCGCCGAGGGTGCGATCTACATGATAAGGCCGGCCGCCGAGGGCGATAGGGTTTCCGCCGCGGCCCTTGGGAACGCAGTGCGGGCCGGCTTCTTACTGCAGGAGCGCGCCAACGCTTATGCGGAAGGCCTGCGGCAAGGCGAATCCTTGGTGGCGGTTCTTCCGCCTTTCGGCCGCGGCCAGGTGGCGATCGACATCTTGAACGGGTTTGCGCCAACTGCAACCGGAATCGAGCTCAAGGCATCAGACGTCTCGTGGGACGTGGCGGCGCCTCTGTCGTCGGGGCTGCGCGCGCCTGCACTATGGCGGGGGCAGCCCGCCCCGTTCTCTCGCCTGACCGGCGGTCAGACCCTGGTGCGCGGTCGGACCTTCGCGGCCAAGTATCCCGAGCTGACGCGACCGGATTGGGCCTTTTCGTCCTCGATGGGTGCACGCCTGCTGAGCCGCAACCAGACCCCTTGGTCCTCCCTCTCGGGCAAGTCGGGTCCCTCCTGGACCCGGAGCCTAGGTCTGCCGCTGCTGGCAAGCAGTCCCACGCCATTCTCCTCCAGTCTGGGCCTAGGCTTCCTCGCGGGACCACTGCGCTTCGACCAGCCAGCCCCTTTCTCGACATTGCTGGGCGTCTCAACCCTGAAACGGGGTCGCAGCCTCCTGTCGCGCATGTTCGGGGAGTTGGCGAGCCCGCGTTTCGCGCTCTTTGGCCGAAATCCTTTAAGCGGCAATGGGGCTCCTCTTTCGGGGCTCATCGGCCAGCCGCTCCTGTGGCAGGAGGTGGCGCCGTTGTCCAACCGGATCCGACAGCCGCTGCTCCTCCAGGACGGGGCGGTGCTCTCATCCACGCTCACGCTGCCACTGCTGTGGCCAATAGGCACCCCCCTATCGTCCTTGCTGCGACTTCCTGTGCTGAGCCGCTATCAGTAGCGAATGCTCCGGCTGGAGGGCACGCCGGGAGCGACGGCCCCCCAGACCCTTCAGGTCAAGTCAGACCCTGGCCCCCGAGAGGGCCGTGCGGTCAGCGCAATCCTGCGCCTTGGGATAATTGGGACCTCGGCGCCGGCGTGTCACGTTAATTTGACAGCTCTAGGGGTCAAGCTACATTGACAACTATTGCTGCCGTTTCTACGCTTCTCCACAGACCGGATACGGCTTCTCGCTTGCGCGAGACCACCCCTGAGCGCTGGAGGGCATCGGCTCAACTGGGGCCACAGAGTGCCCGTCGGGGGTCCTGATGTCGTCACTGCTCGTTCCCCAGGCGCGACAACAAGCGCGTCCGCGAGCGGCCTCGCAGAAGACCGAGTTGGCCGCCTCGGCGGTGGCCGGATGGCGGCACAGGCCACCCTAGGCCCCCATGCTTGCAAGGATGTGGGACTGCGCGGCGCGGGTGCGCGCGGCCGCCACGGCGAAACCTCCCCGCCCCGCGAATCTTCTGGAGAGCCATTATGTCGAGCGCAGTCGTTCGCATTTACGAGACCGAGAAGCAGGCACGCAAGGCCGTCACGAAGCTTGAACAGGATGGAGGCTTCGCGAAGGACCTGATCCGTTTGGTCACGCCCAGCCCCGAGGGAGCGGAATCCGCCGAAACTCTTTCAAACCTTCTGGAGGTGGGCAAGCTGCTGCGCGGCGACTCCAAAGTCTACGCGGAGGCCCTCAAAGAGGGGCGCTCGATCGTGATCGTTCAGCCCCCCTTCGGTCAGGCCCAGCAGGCCATAGAGATCCTCGACAGCCTCAATCCCATTCCCCTTGTCGTGGAGCCCAAGGCGCCAGCCACGACCAAATCCACATCCGGCGTCGCCTCTGCACCGGCCTGGGACGACGCCGCCCCCCTGTCGTCCGTGCTGGGGTGGAAGTCGCTTTCACAAAAGGGGGCTACGCCCTTCTCTGAGTTCATGGGGTTCAAGCCCCTGTCCGCAGGATTCAGCTGGGGACCTCCGTACTTTCGACTCCTCAAGCCACACAATTCGGGACTTTCAGCGCTCTTCGGCCTCAAGGTGCTCAAGGACGACCCGGCGCCCCTGTCATCCCTCCTGGGCCTCAAGATCCTGTCCGATGACCCTGATCTCGGAGAAGACAGCTCATCACGTCTCCTGATTCAAGCGAATCCGACGCCCTTCTCCTCGAAGCTCAACTTCGAAGTGCTCTCGAACAATCCCACTCCCCTGTCGAGCGCCCTCGGATTCCGAGTCCTGAACGGCTCGCGGTGACGGGCATTAACCGGGGTGCTGCCGGCTTCGGCCGCAACCCGGTTTCGACCAAGGCCCCCCGGCGGCAGTCGGCGGGGTCTTTCTTTTCTTCTCTGTTTTCGCGTGACCTGTGTCAATACATCTTGACAGTTTGTTGCGACAGTTTAGATTGACATTAGGCATCGGTGTTTCTAAGCTTCCCGTAGGCCGGGTGAGGTTTCTCCCTGACGGAAAGTCGCACCCGAGCACCCCTGACCCTGGCGTCCCCAGCGGTCGGCCCTGCCCATCGAGGGGCCTGGATCTCGCTCCAGGCCTCCCGGAGGCACGGCAGGGGGCAGTCTCCCCCGTGCGGGGTTCGCACGACGCCGGAGGTCTACCTCGACCTCCCACTTCAGCACTTACTCGTCTTCGGAGAACGCTTATGGCAACCGATTTGGACGATCCCGATCGCGTGTGGCCCACAGGCCTCACCATCAAGGAGTCGGAGGAGCTCCACAAGCACGTGATCGACGGCGCGCGCGTCTTCTTTGCGATTGCGCTCGTCGCGCACTTCCTCGCGGCGGTCCTGACGCCGTGGCTGGGCTGAGGAGAAAACCATGAACCAAGGTCGAATCTGGTGTGTCGTCAAGCCCACGGTGGGGCTGCCCCTGTTCCTGGGCGCCGTTACCGTCATCGCGCTGCTCGTGCATTGGGCGGTCCTCTCCAACGCGCCCTGGTTTGCCGCCTACTGGGCTGGCGGTTGAGTCGGCTCGTCCCTAGGAGACGCCCTGGGTCCTCCCAGACTCCGCCTCCGGGCGCGGCATGGCAGAGGACCCAGCCGAGGGGCCGTCCGGGGGGTCGGGAGCCAGCGCGCCCGACCCCCATTGAGTTGTTGAGGTTCATGACGCCGTGAACCGCCTTGGACGTAGACTGATGCGGACCTGGGTCTCCTTCGGACCCCGGTTCCTCCCATTCGCGGACGTCGCCACGCCCGACCTGCCTCTCGGTCGCCTGCTGCGGCTCTCACTGTTCCAGGTCTCGGTCGGCATGTCCTTGGTCCTGCTGGTCGGGACCCTCAACCGCGTGATGATCGTGGAGCTCGGGGTGCCGGCGTCGCTCGTCGGCATCATGGTCGCCCTCCCCCTGGTATTCGCCCCCTTCCGGGCCCTCATTGGCTTCCGCTCCGACACCCACCGTTGCGAGCTGGGTTGGCGGAGGGTCCCATTCATCTGGAACGGCAGCCTGTGGCAGTTCGGCGGCTTCGCCATCATGCCCTTCGCGCTCTTGGTGCTCGCTGGCAAGCTTCAGGCCGCCGACGCCCCCTTATGGATCGGCCATGTCTCCGCCGCCCTCGCCTTCCTGCTCGTGGGCGCCGGGGTGCACACGGTGCAGACTGCAGGACTGGCGCTGGCGACGGATCTCACCCCGCCGGAATCCCACCCAAGGGTGGTCGGCCTGATGTATGTAATGCTGCTGTTCGGCATGATCGTGAGCGCCTTGGCCTTCGGCGCCGCCTTGGCCAATTTCTCGCCCGGACGGCTGATCCAGGTGATCCAGGCCGTCGCGGTCCTGTCACTCTTGCTCAACGTCATCGCAATGTGGAAGCAGGAGACCCGTCGGCCGCTGCGGCTCGCCGGCCCATCCGCACCCGACCCGACCTTCCGCGAGTCCTGGGCGAGCTTCTGTGCGGGCGAGGACGCGGTCCGACGCCTCGTCATCGTGGGCATCGGCACCATGGGCTTCGGGATGGCGGACATCCTGCTCGAGCCCTTTGGTGGACAGGTCCTCCACCTTACGGTCAGCGCCACCACCAAGCTCACGGCCTTATTGGCCCTGGGTGGACTGCTCGGCTTCGGCTTCGCCTCCCACGTCCTCGCGCGTGGGGCAGACGCATACCGGATGGCCCAAGCCGGGGCCCTCATCGGGGTGCCGGCCTTCGTCCTGGTGATGGTGGCATCGCCGCTCGGGCTGCCCTCCATCTTCTTGCTCGGCAATTTCCTGATCGGCTTCGGCGGTGCGCTCTTCGGTCACGGCACCCTCACCGCCACCATGAATCGCGCCCCGAAGGAGCAGGCCGGCCTTGCCCTCGGCGCCTGGGGCGCCGTCCAGGCCACCGCCGCCGGTCTCGCCATGGCCTTGAGCGGCAGCATTCGGGACCTGGTTGATGCGGCCGTTGGGACGGGCAACGGGCCTTGGGGATTGTCAGGACAAGCCAGCGGCTATCATGCTGTTTATCTGTTGGAGATCACCCTCCTCCTGGTCACCATCGCGGCCGCGGTGCCCTTGATCCGCCGCCGAGCCGACCGCGGGAACCACCAAGCGCAGACGACGCCTGGACGGGCCCTCGACGTGAGTACCGGTCAGCCCCAGACCGCCGATGCGCCGGTCGGCTCGGGCCCCTGAGACGAGACCCATGGCCATTCTTTCGATCCTCGAGTACCCCGATCCGCTTCTGAGACAGCGGGCAGAGCCCGTATCGACCTTCGACACCAGTACGGCGCGATTGGTCGGTGATCTGCTCGAGACCCTTTACGGGACGACGGGTATCGGGATATCCGCTCCCCAAGCGGGGATTCGCCAGGAGGTCCTGGTGATGGACCTGTCAGGCAGCGCGTCAGCCCCAGAGGTTTACATCAATCCCAAGATCCTGACGCGCGCCTTACCGGGGCTGGTCGAGGAGAGCTGCCTTTCGGTACCGGGCGTTCTCGGTAACGTGGTACGGGCAACGCAGGTCCGCGTCCGCGCCCAGGACCCCGCGGGCCAGGTCTTCGAGCGCGATCTCCAGGGCATGCACGCCGTCTGTCTGCAGCACGAGATGGATCACTTGAGCGGCAGGCTCTTCATCGATCACTTATCCCCGGTTCGGCGGCTTCGCATTCGGCTCGCCGCGTCCGCCCGGGTGCGCGCCAACGGGGCCTAAGCCTCAGTACGGCACCGGTCTAGGATTCGGCGGCCTGGGACTCGGGGTGGTCGAGGTCCAGCTCGTCTCCGAGGAACTCGGGGTCGCGGATCTCGCTGAGCGGCGGTAGATCATTGAGGGAGCGCAGGCCGAAATAGTCCAGGAAGCGGCGCGTGGTGGCGTAGAGGGCTGGCCGGCCGGGGACATCGCGATGCCCCACCACCCGGATCCATTCCCGCTCGATCAAGGTCTTGACGATCTGGGTGGTGACCGCCACCCCGCGGATGTCCTCGATCTCACCTCGGGTGATGGGCTGGCGGTAAGCGATAAGCGCCAGGGTCTCCAGCAGGGCCCGGGAGTAGCGGGCGGGCTTCTCGTCCCAGAGCCGGGCGACCCATGGGGCCACCTCGGCGCGTACCTGGACCCGGTAGCCGCCGGCTACCTGCACGATCTCAATACCCCGCCCCCCATAGTCATCGGCTAAGTCGGCGAGGGCGGCGGCCAGCTCCGCCCGTTCAGGAGGCTGATCCTCGCCGAACAGGGTCTGGAGCTGCTCCAGGGTGACGGGCCCGCCCGCGGCGAACAGGGCACCCTCGAGGATGGTCTTGAGTCCGGGAGCGTCTGCGGGCGCCATGCTCACTCGCCGGCCTCCAAGGGTCCCTCCCCCACCGCATCCATCCCCGCGCGCACCCCCACCTCGCGCAGGCGAACGTGGATCGGTGCAAATGGCTCAGACTGGACCAGCTCCAGGGTCGCGGCCTTGATGAGCTCCAGCAGGGCCAGAAAGGTCACGACCACCCCGGGGCGGCCCTCGGTGACGTCGAACAGCTCGGTAAAGCGTAGGAAGCCCCCGCCCCGGACCCGTTCCAGCACCAGCGACATGCGCTCGCGTAGCGACAAGGACTCCTTCTCAACCCGGTGACTGGTGAAAAGGTCCGCCCGGGCCAGGACGCCCCGCAGGGCGATGAGCAGCTCCCGCAGATCCACCTCGGGCGGGATGCGCCGCAGATGCCCCGAGGGGAACTCCGCCTGGGCCGCGAAGACGTCCCGCTCCAGCCGTGGCAGGTCATCCAGGTCCTGGGCCGCCCGCTTGAACCGCTCGTACTCCTGAAGCCTGCGGATCAGCTCCGCGCGGGGATCCTCCTCGTCCTCCCCCTCCGCGCTTGGACGGGGAAGCAGCATGCGCGACTTGATCTCCGCCAGCATGGCGGCCATCACCAGATACTCGGCGGCCAGCTCCAGCTTGAGCCCCTTCATCAGCTCCACGTACTCCATGTACTGGTCGGTGATGGAGGCGATGGGGATATCGAGGATATCCAGGTTCTGGCGCTTGATGAGATAGAGAAGCAAGTCCAGAGGTCCCTCGAAGGCGTCGAGGAAGACCTCCAGGGCGTCCGGGGGGATATAGAGGTCCTGGGGCAAGGTCAGCAGTGGGGCACCCTGCACCAGGGCGAAGGGGATCTCCTGCTGAGTGCCCAAGGGCGGGCCGGATCGTCCGCCAGACTCCCCGTCAGCGCCAGGGGTCGGCGGCAGCCCCGTGCAGCCACCGGACGCCACAGCGGGCGCGGTCTCCTGCCGGTCAGTGCCGCTCGCCATCCCTGGGTCAGGTCCTAGGGCAGGACGAGGGACATGGCGTGGCGAACCTCTTCCATGGTCTCCCGAGCCACGTCGCGGGCCCGCTCGCAGCCCTCGTTGATGACGGTGCGCACCAGGTCCGGCTGGCCCGCGTACTCCGCGGCCCGCTCGCGCATGGGGGCCAGCTCCGCGAGCACGGCCTCGATCACAGGCTGCTTACACTCGATGCAGCCGATCCCGGCGGACCGACAGCCTTGCTGGACCCACTCCCGCGTCCCGTCGTTGGAATAGACCTGATGGAACTGCCAGACCGGACACTTCTCCGGCGTCCCGGGGTCGGTTCGGCGCACCCGGGCCGGATCTGTAGGCATGGTGCGCAGCGCCCGCTCCACGTCCGCTGGGTCGTCCCGCAGGGCGATGGTGTTGTGGTAGGACTTGGACATCTTCTGCCCATCCAGACCCGGCATCTTCGACGCCTTGGTAAGCAGCGGCATGGGCTCCGGCAGGATCACCCGCCCGCCCCCCTCCAGGAAGCCGAACAACCGCTCCCGATCCGCCAGGGTGATGTTGGCCTGATCCTCCAGGAGGGCCCGGGCCACCCCCAGTGCCTCCTGATCCCCCTGCTCCTGATAGGCCCGCCGAAGCTTGTCGAACAGCTTGGCGTTCTTCTTGCCCATCTTCCGCTTGGCCTCCTCGGCCTTCTCCTCGAAGCCCGGCTCCCGGCCATAGATGTGATTGAAGCGGCGGGCGATCTCGCGGGTGAGCTCAACGTGGGCCACCTGATCCTCGCCCACCGGCACCTGGCCGGCCTTGTAGATCAGGATGTCGGCGGACTGCAGGAGCGGATAGCCGAGGAAGCCGTAGGTCGCCAGGTCCCGCTCCTTGAGGCGCTCCTGCTGGTCCTTGTAGCTCGGAACCCGCTCCAGCCAACCCAGGGGCGTGATCATGGAGAGCAGGAGGTGCAGCTCGGCGTGCTCGGGCACGCGCGACTGGATGAACAGGGTAGCCGAGCCCGGGTTGATGCCAGCGGCCAGCCAGTCGATCACCATCTCCTTCGTGCTCTCGGGGATCAGCGACGGCTCCTCATAGTGGGTAGTCAAGGCATGCCAGTCCGCCACAAAGAAGAAGCACTCGAACTCGTGCTGGAGCTCCAGCCAGTTCTTCAGGACCCCGTGGTAATGCCCCAGGTGCAGGCGGCCGGTGGGACGCATGCCCGAGAGCACGCGCGCTTGATGGGCGGAGACTGAAGACAAGTGCAAGCCCTCGGATCAGCGAAAGAAAAGCTCCCGGACCACGCCCGCCCCCGGCAGCAGGCCAACGGTGCCGGATACCAGAGGCAGCAGCACCGAGCCCAGCAGACCGGTCAAGAGGAGCGCGAGCAGGATGACGAACCCGTAGGGCTCGATGCGCGCGAAGGCCAGCGACCAGCGCGGGGGAAGGAAGGCATTGAGCACTCGGCCCCCGTCCAGGGGTAGCAGCGGCAACAGGTTCAGCACCATCAGGAAGACGTTAATCAGCACCCCCGCTGCGCCCATGTAGATCAGCGGCAACGCCACCCACTCGCTGACCCCCCAGAGGGCCAGGCCGACGTGGATGGCGAGCCCCCATAGCAGGGCCATCGCCAGGTTGGCCGCAGGACCCGCCGCCGCCACGAGGGCCATGTCGCGCCGCGGATGGTGCAGCTTGCGCATGTCCACCGGGACCGGCTTGGCCCAGCCGAACAGGAAGCCCCCGAGCAGAAAGGTGACCGCGGGCACCAGCAGGGTGCCGACGGGATCGATATGCCTCAGGGGGTTGAAGGTGACCCGACCGAGCCTGAGGGCGGTCTCGTCACCTAGCCGGTTGGCAACCCAGCCGTGAGCTGCCTCGTGGACCGTGATGGCAAGGAGCACCGGCAGGGCCAGGACGGCCAGGAGCTGGATGTGATTCAGGGCTTCCATCGCCGGATTATACGGGAAAGGCCCGCGACCGCGGTCCGGCGGCTCGGGACTGAACGAGCTAGGGGGCGGCCGCAGCGAACAACGACGGATCCCCCTTGCCTAGGCGCACCACCTGGGGCGGGTCGGCGATCATGTCCACCACCGTGGTGGGCTCGAGCCCGCAGAAGCCCCCATCGATCACCAGATCCACCAGCTTGTCCAGACGCTCACGCATCTCATGAGGGTCGGTCAGGGGCTGGTCGTCCTCCGGCAGGATTAGGGTGGTGGAGAGGATCGGCTGGTCGAGCTCGGCGAGCAGCGCCCGGCAGATGGCATTGTCTGGCACTCGGATGCCGATGGCCTTGCGCCGGGGATGCAGCAGTCGCCGAGGAACCTGCTTGGTGGCCTCATGGATGAAGGTGTAGGGCCCTGGGGTCAAGGCCTTCAGCAACCGGAAGGCCTGGTTGTCGATCTTGGCGTAGGTGGTGATCTCCGACAAATCCCGACACACCAGGGTGAAGTGATGCTTGTCGTCCAGGCGGCGGATGCGCCGGATCCGCTCCATGGCCTCCTTGGCCCCGATCTGGCAGCCGAAGGCATAGGAGGAGTCGGTCGGGTAGATGATGACACCGCCCCCCTGGAGGATCTCCACGGCACGGCGCACCAGCCGGACCTGGGGATTCTCTGGATGAATCTGGAAGAACTGGGCCATGGCGTGAAGTCCTGGTACCTCAGGCGGCGCTCGGCACCGCCTGAGGGGAATCCGCCAGCTCGGGCCAGTCCGACCACAGGGGGGTGCAGCCCACGGGAAGCGCGGGCAGCCGGCCGAGCCCGACCCCGACATAGCCAGAGACGGCGAGCTGGGGGCCATGGAAGTCCGAGCCCGCGGAGGCCAGGAGACCCTGCTCCCTGGCAAATCGGGCGAAGGCGAAGCTGTCATCCCGGCTGTGGCTGCCGGAGACCACCTCGAGACCCACCCCCCCCAGCTCGCGAAACTCGCCGGTGAGCCGAAGCAGACGGGTACGCGTCAGCCGATACCGGGCCGGGTGCGCGATGACCGACTGGCCACCGGCGGCGGTGATCCAGCCTACCGCTGACTCGAGGGATGCCCAGTCACCCGGCACATGACCCGGTTTGCCGTTCACCAGAAAGTGCTTGAAGACCGTCCGCACGTCCGCCGCGAGACCTCGCTCCACCAGGAGCCGGGCGAAATGGGTGCGCCCCACCAGACTCCCGCTCGACAGGGCCTTGGCCCCCTCGTAGGCCGCGGCGATCCCCGCCTTGGCCAGACGCCGGCCGATCTCCTGCGCCCGCCAGCGGCGAAACTCCAGGAGCCCGGCCAGTCCACGCTGCAAGGGACGGCTGTGCGAATCGATCCTCAACCCGACGACATGGATGGTGCGTCCACCCCAGGTCACAGAGATCTCGACCCCCGGGATGAGGCGTAGGTCCAGGCCGGTGGCGGCCGCCTGGGCCTCCGCCAGCCCCGCGGTGGTGTCATGATCGGTCAGGGCCAACACCTGGACCCCGAGATCAGCGGCCAGACGGACCAGGGCGGACGGGGTCAGCATCCCGTCCGAGGCCGTGGAGTGGGTATGGAGGTCTGGGCTCTTGCGCATGGCGGCATTCTACCAGGACGGCGCCCCCAGTCCCGCAAGACGCCGAGGGGTCGGATTGCTATCATCCAGCCATGCTGCCCCCGGTCGATATCCGCTATGTGGCGCAAGAGCTCGCCCGGCTGGGGGAGGAGGTCCGGCGGCTGGCGGACGAGTCGACCGAGGGGCTGGAGCCCCACCCGGAGGTCCTCACCGACGGGCTGGCGGACCTGCTCGACGCCCTGGAAGCCGCCGACAGCCCCGAGCTTGCCCGCAGGGGCCAAACCCTGCAGGGGCACCTGGCGGGCGAGCCTGACGGGCTCCTGACCCATGGGCTGAATCTGTTGTCCCAGCTCGCCGATCTGGCGGCGCGTCTGCATCAGCCCCAGACGGCCCGGGCCATTGAAGGGCTCGCCCTGCCCCTAGCCTGTTGGCTGATGCGTCGCGGGGCCGAGCTGACCCACCCCGAGCCGGTAATCAATGCCGCCGCCGCCCTCGCCAATAACCTGCGGGACCCTGACGAGCTCGCAGCCCTCTACCTCCTGATGAGCGAGGTGGTCGAGGGCATGAGCCCCCGGCGCACCCAGGAGGCCAGCGGCGACAGACCCGGGCCCGCGACCGAGCGTCCCTGGCGGGTGTTGCTCCTCAATCGCGCCATCGTCGCCACCCGCAGCCATCGCCCGAACCTTATGGTCGAGGCCTTCCAGGCCGTGTGTGAGCACCTGCCGGACGACGCCCCGTCGTTCTTTCGCGAGGGTATGGGCCAGATGGAGCCCCTGAACTACCCCCAGCCGGTGCGCGACGTCATGGACCGCTACTATCACCTCTGGTGCGCCGGCCAACGGCTACACTGACGCGACGCCAACGCCCCTTCGCCTCCCCCCTCCCTGATCCCCATCGGCGAACCCTGCCGAGACAGGCACTCGCGGCACCGAAAAGTGGTTGAAGGCCCAGAAAAAATCCTCAATATCCGTCTAAGATTAAGTTGTAACCATCGACGAAGGGGCGATTTCTCTACCGTGAATAAGCGCAATATCGCGATCGGGGTCGGTCTTGCGGCCCTGGTTGGACTCTGGATGCTCCGGAACGACGGTGAAGCACCGGCGCCGCAGCGAGCCGAAGCCCCCAGCGATGAGCGTCCGCAGCCGCCGCGATTGGGTAGCCCCGCGCCGGCGGCTCAGCCCCCTGCGTCCGCCTTCGGTCCTAGCTACCCGGCCCCCGCTACTCCGTACACCCAGGCCCCGATGGCCGCCTACCCCTCGCCGGAGACCTATCGGTTCAGACCCTTGGGGGAACGGGAGCGCCGTCGCATCGAGGAGCAGGCGCGGGGGCCCTATGGACCCGCCTATCCGTCGGCGGGAGACTCCTGGACACCGCAGCGGCAGCCTGGCCTGGGCGCGCCCAGCTATGGCGTGGACCCCGCGACCCGGGATCCTTGGATGCAGGATTCGGGGGGGCGTGGTTGGGGGACAGAGGGATACGGCTTGAGGCAACCCGAGCGCCCAAGGCCCGGAACGGACCGCTGGCAAGGGCCCTATGCGACCCCAGCCCAACCCGGGGATTGGCTGCCCGCAGATCCGGGCCTTTTCCGCGAGCCCAATCAATGGGGCGCGATTCCACCAGAGCGCACACCACCGGCCTATCGCATGTACCCATCCCTGGACACGCACCGAGACCGGCGGCTCACTGCGCGATAGCCAAGGGCTCGTGCAGTGCCCCTCGCGCGCCAGCCGAGGTTAGCCCGCCATTCTCAAGGGCCTCAAGCGTCGCAAGAGGGAGCGTTTCGAGACGCGCAGATCTCTGGATGTGAGCTGAGCAAATGCCAGGAAGGCCATTGAGCAGCTTCTGGTAAGGACGGCCAGCCGCCCCGGGGCCTTCGCCCCGGGGGACCGCCGCGGGCTCAGGCAGGGATCAGGTGCTTCTGGATCCGATACAGCAGGGTGTCACGGGTCAATCCCAGCAGCCGTGCGGCTCGGCTCTTGTTACCGCCGGCCAGGGATAGGGCCTGACGTATGAGCTCCGCCTCGAGCAGGTTGAGGTCGATGCCCTGTGGCGGCAGGGTGAATCCGCCGGCCCCCTCGCCATCTCCGACTTGACCGGTGATCAGCTCCCGCGGCAAATCCTCCGGGAGCACCTGGACGCCCGGATAGAGAATGACCAGGCGCTCGCAGACGTTCGCGAGCTCACGGAGATTCCCCGGCCAGAGGTAGCGCCGGAAGATCCGCTCGGACCCCGCGGAGAGCCTGGGCGCGACGAGCTGGTGACGGGTGGCGGCCGCGTCCAGGAAATGGGCGCTCAGGGCCGAGATGTCGAGCACCCGATCCCGCAGGGGCGGCACCTCGATGGGCACCACGCACAGGCGCAGGTGCAGATCCCGGCGAAAACGGCCTTCGCGCACCGCCGCACCAAGATCTCGCGCCGAGGCGGCGATCACTCTGGGGGCAGATCCGGGAAAGGCATCCGCCGCCGCGATCAGGTGCAGCAGCCGTGCCTGGTCGGAGCTGGAAAGCTCTCCGACCTCATCCAGATAAAGGGTCGTCGGGCTCGCCGAAGGACCGCCGGGTATGCCCATCAGGGTGGCGGACAGGGCGCCCTCGGGGGCTCCGGCGCAGGTGAAGGACACGAAGGGGCCCCGGGCGCGGGGGCTGTTGGCATGGATCTCACGCGCCAGCGACGACCGTCCGCTACCAGGCTCTCCCAGCAGCAGCACGCCCACGTCGGTCGCCGCCACCATCCGCGCCGCGTTGCGCATCCGCTGAAACGCGGGCGAGCTGCCGATCAGACTGCTTTTCATGGATCCACCCTCTCACCCGCGGCATCCGGCGGGGATGATTATCATGGCGTTACATTGTATCCTTGGAAATGCAAGGTCGACAGGCCAAGGACGATGACGAGAAGTCCTGCCACCGCCTGAAAGCGTCGGTCCTGCCCCAGGCGATAGAGGCGTCCGGCCAGCAGCCCTCCCGTCAACAGCACGGGGAGGGTTCCCGCCCCGAACAGGGCCATATAAAGGGCCCCGCCTGCGGCGCCGGCCTGAGCTGGCGACCCGATCAGCATACTATAGACGAGGCCACAGGGTAGCCAACCCCAGACGGCCCCGTAAAGGATGGCCTGAACAGGTGTGTGCACCGGCAGAAGTCGCCGGCCGATGGGCTCCAACAGACGCCATAGCGGCTCCCCCAAGCGTTCGACGGCCGCAAAGCGCGGGAACCACCCACCGATGTAAAGGCCGATGCCAACCATGACCAGGGCCGCCAGGACCCGCAGCACATCATAAAGCCAGACGCGCGCCTCACCGGCCAGCAGGGCCCCCCCGAGCCAGCCGAACAGGGCGCCCGCGGCGGCATAGCTGGCGATGCGCCCTAGGTTGATCGCAAACAGGAAACCCAGGAGCCGCCGGGGCTGCGCACGGATGTCCGCGGGCAGCGAAAAGCTCAGGGCACCCAAGATGCCGCCACACATGCCAATGCAGTGAAGGGCACTGAGCAGGCCTATCACGAAGGCGGTCAGGTAGGCGGTATTCATCGCTGGCAGGGATGGGCGCGGGGTGGATCGAACCAGATACGTCGAATCAAGGAGCCGTAAAATTGGAGTTGCTGAAGACCCATCTCGATGCCGGCGTCGTCGCCGTGTTGGGATTCATGAGCTTCCTCGCGATCGCATTCGTGATTGAACGCTATCTCTACTTCGCCCGAATCAAGCTCCAGACCTTCGATCATGCGGACGATCTTGAGATCGCCTTGACCCGTCACCTCACGGTGATCGCCAGCGTCGGGGCCAATGCGCCCTATGTCGGGCTGCTAGGGACCGTGCTCGGTATTCTGATCACCTTCTATGACATAGGTCAGAGCGGCACCATCGAGACCGCCACCATCATGGTCGGGCTGGCCATGGCACTCAAGGCGACGGCCCTGGGACTGCTGGTCGCCATCCCCTCGATCGTCTTCTACAACGCCCTGCTGCGCCGAGTCGATGTGATCAAGGCCCGCTGGCAGCGCCTCGCCCGGGAACAAGACCGCCCATGAAGCGGATGGATCAGATCAACGTCATTCCGTTCATCGACATCATGCTGGTTCTGCTGGCCATCGTGCTGACCACGGCGACCTTCATCGTCGAGGGGCGCCTGCAGATCCGCCTGCCGGCGGCATCGAGCCAGACGCCCCCACCCGCCCTGGAGCGGGTGGAGATCGCCATCGACGCCGCCGGCGGTCTCTTTCTCGGCGGCGAGTCCCTGGGCAGCGGGAGCGCCGGGCTCGGCGCCCTGGAGCCCCGTTTGGATGCCCTCACCCTGGACACCCCCATCGTCCTGCGGGTGGACGCGGAGGCCCGTTTCGAGCCGTTCATCGCCGTGGTCGACCGGCTCAAGGGGCGCGGCCTGGAACGGCTCACCATCCTAACCCGACAACCGTGAAAGGACGCGCCCGCTGTTGGAACTGTGTCGCCCTCGGTCTCCTGGCGTCGGGGCTCCTTCACGCCGCCGCGGCCGGTTGGTGGCTGCATGATTGGGGATCAGCAACGGGGCTTCCAGAGGCCCCCGCCCAGGTGCTGGCCGTCGACCTCGACCTCGCCGCCTTCGGCTCCGAGCCGGGCCCCTCCCCGAGCGAGCCGCCCCCGACCGCCACGCCCGAGACGGTCGCCTTGGCCGCTGAGCCAGAGCCCCTGAGCCCTCCCATGGAGGAGCCAGAGGCCCTCCCGGACGAGGCGCCGGAGCCGCCGCTGCCGGCCACCCCGGCCGAGACTGAAACACCCCCCGAGCCCGAGATCCCTCCCGAGCCGGAACCCCCGGTCGAGCCAGAGATGGCGCCGGAGCCCAAGCTCGAGTCCCCGGCCCCGCTGCCCAAGCCCGAGGTACGCGCGAAGGCGCCGGAGAAGCGGCCGCTCAGCCCGCCCAAGAAACAGGAGGTGAAGAAGCGGCCTCCCGAGCCCAAGCAGCCAGCCAAGCAGAAGACAGCCGACTCCAAGACCCCTGAAAGGACCCAGACCGCCAAGACGACGCCCGGCCCCCGGACGCCCTCCAGCGGCAGCCGGGCGGACGGCCCCAAGAGCACCGCGGCGCGGGCGCAAGCTGGCGCCTCCGGGGGCGGGGCCTCGCCCTCCGCAGGCAAGGCCGAGGCCGCCTACCTCGCCGAGCTCCAGCGTGCCATTGCACGCCACCAACGTTTCCCCGAGGAAGCCCGCAAGCGCCGCAGGACCGGGGTCGCCACCCTGTCCTTCGTGGTCCAGAGTGACGGGCGCATCCGCCAGGTGCGGATCACTAAATCATCCGGCGACGCCAGCCTGGACGAGGCGGCCGTTCAAGCCATGCAGCGACTCAACCGCTTCAAGCCAATCCCGGCCGTCATCGGACGCGAGGAGTGGCCCATGCGGGTGCCCATCCGA
Organism: Bdellovibrio bacteriovorus; assembly: GCA_050257475.1. Lineage (GTDB taxonomy): Bacteria > Pseudomonadota > Gammaproteobacteria > Chromatiales > Chromatiaceae > Thiodictyon. Next base: position 2,196 of record JBLMWY010000234.1, on the reverse strand, counting down.
TTCGATCTCCGATGAACCCCGGCGTCACGGCCCGCTGATCGGCCCTCGCCCTTGACGACCGGCGCCGCGGGCGCTGCCGATCCACCTGCCCGACGGCGAGGGGGCCGGTCAGGACTGGGCTAGCATTCCCGTCCCAGGATCCCATATGGCTTCAAGGGTTCCACATCAGTATTCTGCGATCCACTGAATTAGCCGGAGCGCAATCATGGCCGTCCTCAACCTGGCGCATATCGTCCCCCTACAGGAGCAGCTCAACACCCATCCCATCTACGGGGCTGTGCGGGATCGACGCGATCTGCAGGTGTTCATGGAGCACCACGTCTACTCCGTCTGGGACTTCATGTCGCTCACCAAGTACCTACAGCAGCAGATAGCCCCCACCCGGGTACCCTGGATCCCGAGCAGCGACCCCAGCGTGCGTCGCTTCATCAACCAGCTCGTCCTTGAGGAGGAGTCGGATACGGCCCCGGACATCGCCGGCGGGCCCTGGTACGGAAGCCACTTCGAGCTCTACTGCCTGGCGATGCAGGAGATTGGCGCCGACGACACCCGGCCGCGGCGCTTTCTCAACCTCGTCGCCGAGCAGGGCATCGACGCGGCGCTTTACTCCGACCTCGTCCCCCTACCCGCTCGCTACTTCACCGAGACCACTTTCTGCTTCATCCGCGAGGACAAGCCTCACCTGGTGGCCGCAGCCCTGGCGGTTGGCCGGGAGCGTCTGATCCCCGGCATGTTCCGCCAACTCCTCGACCGGATGGGCGTCGGGGCCGATGAGGCCCCCGCCTTCCACTACTACCTGAACCGTCATATCCATCTGGACGGCGACCTCCACGGGCCAATCTCCCTGCGCCTACTGGAGCTGCTCTGCGCGGACGATCCCCGGCGGATCGAAGAGGCCGAGGTCGCCGCGGAGGAGGCCGTGTGCGCCCGCATCCGCTTCTGGGATGGGGTGCTGGACGCCATCGAGACTCGGCGCGCGGGCTAATCCGTGGCCGAGTCAGACGCGGATCAGCGGTTCGATCCGGCACGCCAGCTCTGGTCGGGCCGGTTCCAGGCGGTGCTGTCCACCCGTTCGCTGGCGGAGCCGGGCTATCCCTTCGGCTCCCTGGTCCCCTATTGCCTCGATCAGGCCGGGCATGCCCTGCTGCTCCTCAGCCATCTCGCCCAGCACACCAAGAACCTGGAAGCGGATCCCCGCTGCGGCTTGTGCGTCACCGAGGCCGTCGAGGGCGACGTGCAGCAGGGCCTGCGGCTGTCCTGTCCGGCCGACGCCGAGCCCGTGGACCCCGCCGACCTCGGGAGCCACGCCCGCTGGTTCCGCTACTTCCCGGCCAGTCGGCCCTATCTCACGGAGCTGAACTTTCGACTCTACCGGCTCAAACCCAGGCGCTTCCACTTCAACGGCGGTTTCGCCACCGCCCGTTGGCTGGGCGCAGAGCGGATTCAACGCCCCTCGCCCTTGGACGACACCCAAGAGGTTCAACTGCTTTCAGCGCTCGCGGCCCTGCGCGAGCGACTCACCGCGCCTGGAGACCCGTCCGAGGCGATCCGGCTGGCCGGGGTCGATCCCTGGGGCCTCGACCTGGCCCGGGGGGAGCGCCTAACCCGTACCCCCTTGCCCGGTCCCTTCACCACCCTGGACGCCCTGCGCGACGCCGTGCTGGTGGCCAACGGCGAGCCGCCGCCCGAGGGCTCGGCCTGATCGATTGTCGATCGGGCGTTGATTCGTCTCCAAGCGCCTCCACACTGGTAACCTGGAAATTCCAACGATCCAACTCAGTTTTTTGGAGACGACGCGATGACAACGGCTGCTGTCAATGTTCCCCTGGATAATGAGGGCTTCCTGCTCAACCGAGACGATTGGAGCGAAGAGGTCGCCGTCGAGCTGGCCCGGGCCGACGACTTCGAGATGACCGAGCAGGTCATGGATCTCATCCTGAAGGCCCGCGCCATGTACGACGAGGACGGGGTGGTCCCGCCCATCCGCATCTTCGCGAAGAAGCAGAAGGTCACGACGAAGGAGCTCTACGACATCTTCAAGAAGGGGCCCATGAAGCTCATCTGCAAGTGGGGTGGCCTACCGAAGCCCACGGGCTGCGTCTGATCCCCCGACTGCCTAACCCGGGCCGGGCCGCCGCCTGGCTCGGCGCGGGATGTCGAGTGCACCGCCGCTGGGTTACCCTTCGCATCTCGGCG